>JAOARS010000351.1 GCA_025210415.1 Marinifilum sp.
ACAGTGCTGTTTTCATCAACTGAGAGCATCACTTGGAGTGATACCCTCAGGACATATTGGATGTAATCAAAAAGTATCATAGGTGGATACAGAGAATGAATTGACGCTGATTTTTAAGATTTTATATGATTGATTATGATTTAGTCGGTTGAATACATTCAAAGCCGTTGAAAGCTTTCTGTTTCCAAATTATAAATCATCATGATAATCTGCATCTTTAATAATAAAAAACGACAAATTTAACTGAGATAATTATTCATTACCAAAAGTTTGTACCGCAAACAAAGGGTCCTTATTAAACTCAAGCCAATCTTTCTTCAGTTCCTTGTACATTTCGTCCATGCCCTCTGCCTCTACTCCATTCCCCTGCAATTCTAAAATGTATTTCATCAGGTTGTAGCAAGTGGTAAATTGTCCGCAAGCAATTAAAGAATTCATTCGATCTACCTTTTTGTCTTCTTCGCTCCACCAAAGTGTAGTTGGTGCTTCCGAGGCAATTTTTGCGACCGATTTCAATTGTTTTTTGGGTGCAGTTATTTCAGCATGTGTCTTTTTCTCTCCATTTAAATCACCAATTACCGAACTGATTCTTCTGCTTTTCAAACTTTCCGAAGAATATAGCAATTCATAGTTCAGATATCTGATTTGTTTCAGAAACACATCGTTAATCATTTTTACGCCCGAAGTAGTTCTTTCCAACAACATTCTTTTCACAAGATCAATATCCAAACGTTGAAAAGATTCCACTTCATCCAACAAGGATTCCGGCACATTTTTTTTGAAAACACCTTTTAATTTGTGCAAAACATCATTCTTCACATAAGCTGCAACGGCACCAATAAGTGTAAAACTCAAACCAACTCCTGTAAGAATTCCACCAGTAACATACAAAGATGCCCACGATTTTCCCTTTATTAATTCAATAGAGTTGATCAGCATTAACAAAATGCCAACAAATAAAAATGCCGGATAAAGCCAATGAATGCGCAAATATTTCAACCAATTTTTTGATTGCTCTTTGATGGATATTTTAGAAGTAATTTCCGAATTCTCAGGTTGCCAGGACTCCATATTACTACTACCCACATCGTTCACAATAATTAAATCGAGCATTTTATCACGCTGACCGGAGTTACTGATGTTTACCATGCTGCCAATTCCCTGGTTGTCTACAATACCACCATCCATTACGCCAAGCCCGTTGCTAAAATCTTCCAAGCGTTTTAAAGCCTTGTAGTCATTGTCTTTTCTATTGCTGATATAATCATCGGGAAACACCAAAGGTTCGAACCCTATGGGAAAACAGGAAGAAGATGCTACAATATCGGCCAAGTTAACCTTAGGTGCTATTTTGCTTAGCTCGGCACAACGCAAATTGCCATTGCCAAAGTAGCCCACATTCTGAAAACGGAATGCTTTCCCATATGAAAACTCGGTTGCGTTAAAGCAAACATGTTTCAGTTTCGACAATGAATTTTTCCTGAACATCTCGAACTTACCCTTAAAAATTGGCATATCGGCATAAGCCAGTGCAAATGCATTAATCAACGATCGTTTCTTGTGTGATTTTTTTGACCACACTTCGCTGGCTTCAAGCTTGCCTACAGCAGTTTCAATCAGTTTGTCATTGCCTGGTTCAAAGTTCTGATAAAAAGCCTTGTAAAAACTATCGAAATCGAAGTTTTCCTCCTGTGCTGCCTTCGAATAGGCTACAGCAAGCAATGTTCCTCCACTTACCGAGCTTACTGCCTCTACATGGCTTAACAATGATTCTCCTTTGAATTTTATTCTGTGCAAATAACATACAACTCCCAATGAATAGAATGTGGCACGATATCCTCCACCACTAAAACAAAGGCCGATGGATTCGAATGGAGCGATTGGGTATTTCATGATGATATAAGTTTTTAAATCGTTGTTTTTTATGTTACCAATGTACTGATGAAAAACAAAAGTTGAAAGTACTTGGAGTATTAAGTATCGAAAAAAGAAGGCTCAAAATCAAATTCCATACCTTTAATCCAAACACAAATCACTAATGCCGATTGCGAAAATATTGAAATACACATATCAACTATTAATCATTTAATTTATTTCAATTCTTGCTTCTCATTAATGAATAAGAACATTCAATCTATTATCTTTGATGTGTTGACTTACAACAAACTAATGATAGCCAAAAGAATAGAAGCCGTTGTGATTTGCTTGCAGTAACATGTTTCATGATACCTTAATTTAAAATTATCAATCATGCATGTATCTTTGATGTGTTGACTTACAACAACAATGTTTCGTTATACATTGCTTTCATTGTTGTGATTTGCTTGCAGAATGTATCTTTGATGTGTTGACTTACAACGAGATTAAAACCACCAAGTTGGTTTGAATGGTTGTGATTTGCTTGCAGAATGTATCTTTGATGTGTAAATATTAATTAGGAAGTAGTCCACCTTTCAATTGAAAAGTATACCACTTATTTACCAAGCGAAATAACAATGAATTTCGTTTGATTAAACATGATAAGTATGTATACGAAACAAG
>JAOARS010000352.1 GCA_025210415.1 Marinifilum sp.
AAATGAGCCATTTTGGAAAATAGTATAATGTCGATGATGAAAATGTCAGACAATGCGCCCCGAATTCGGGATTGCGAAGCAGTGGCTCATATGTTTTCACAATCAGTATATAAATCAGTCACCCCTTAATTTAAAACCTGTCGAAAACAGGAAATATCTTACGACTTAAAAATTAAAAAAGTCCTTTTGATTCCTTTTTATCCTTATAATCTTTCTTTTTAATTGATTGTACCTTGTTTCCTTTGCTTAGATTAAATGAGAGTTTGAGCATAAACAAATTGGTCAAAACACCTACATCTGTCTGATTGTCTTCACTAAACTGTCCATGCATATAATGATCTTTCATAGAATATTTAAAACCTGTTTCTATCGGTAAAATGTACAGCACCGATACATTTAATCGCTTGCGAAAGAATGGCTGCTTAATAAAGAAACCGAGGTAATCGTTATCGTTGCTGTAATAGCCATAAGTCTGAATTTGTTTGGAATTCATTCTTTTCAACATCAAAGCATACAATGTCTTGCGCTTACCATGCATATACATCAGGTTACTGTTAATACTAATATCATCTATCTTATTGGTGTAACCATTAAATTCTGTTTTATCAAAATAAAGGGAGCCAGTGAAATTAAAGAACATCTTTTTTGGAATAATAGGTAGCCTTGTTCCAAGTTTCACTCCAACAGATTCATATTTATCTAAGTTTGAATAAGTGTACTGGTAATGTCCATCAATAATATTACCAGTTTGCGAAATAAAATCCTCTGTTTTTGAATAGTAAGGCTCTATACTTAAACGATTCTTAAACAATTTAAAGTCAATCGAGCTTGTATAATTAGTCGAAAATTCCAGATTGGGGTTTCCTGTTTCGGTAGTCAACCTATCTGTCGTAGTTTCGAAAGGACTAACTTGATTTGCATAAGGATAGTCGCTGTCGGTATTTAGCTTTAAGGTAATATTTAAGTTTTTTGAATGCCTGTAAAAGATATTCAGGAAAGGCTGTACCGAATAGTAATCTTTCGACTGGTTATTTATTTTCAGAGTGTTTTGTTCAAAGGCAATTCCAATTTTCGATTTTATTTTTCCTTTGGGAGCAATACTTAAATAGCCATATCCAATATTCCTTATATCCTTATTTTTATCTCTGCCCGTGGTTGGCGATAAATAGGTATAACGATAGGTTCGATAAGTATTTCGATAGCCAATTTCTAAAGCATACTTGCTGTTAAATGTATGTTTGAAATTAAGGTCGAGAATGGAAATATTGGACTTCGATTTTATTTCCTGATTGTTGAGTTCTTGATTATCTTCAAAGTAATTGTTCAATATTCTTGATTTTACCTGGTTATAAGCATAATCAAGCTCTAGCATATTCTTATCTGATAATTTGTTTCTGTACGATAGCAAGGAGTTTTGCGCATCTTCAGATTGGGAATGATTTAGTTGCGAATTAAAATCTGCTATATTGTCAAGGTTAATATAGTCCACTTCATTAGTGTACACCTGAGTTGAACTATTTTTACTGAATGGACTGCGGATAAAGTTGGTTTCGAGACTCAATGTCTGGTTTTGATTAATAAATACATCTGCTCCCACAAGGTAATTATGAGACAAGCCATCCCTTTCCACATTAGGATCATTTGAAATCGCAGTTTTATCAAGTCTTTGGTTTTTTAAACTTTTCTGGTTTTCAACTAATAGATTTGTATTTGATTTAGTATTTGAATAGGAGCCATACAAATTGAACTTCTTAATTGTGTAGGTCAGGTTTGCTGTTGCCTTGTTTTTAAATAAGAAATCATCACCGTTTGATTTGTCCAGCGAGAAGAAGGCCTGTTCTTCCAAAAACAAGTCATAACCAGTATAATTCTTTTTCAGGATAATGTTAACAACCGATGTATATCCCTGGCTGATGTATCGTCCCGTAGGATTTCGGGTAATTTCAATTCTGCTTACACGGTCAGGCGGAAGGCTTTTGACATAGGCTTGATCTTTTCGCATTCCGTCAACCAAAAGGAGTACACTCTTTTCATTATCCACCGTTATTGAATTATCCAAAGGGTCAACATATATCCCCCTTATTTTTGTCAGCAAATCAGTAACTTTATTGGTTCCTTCTTTAAACTGCCTGGTTACAGTTTGAATGCTACGGTCATATTTCTCACTATAATTGGAGGCCACAACATTTACTTCCGAAATCTCATTCAGTTCTACTGACATTTCCAAAGGTTTCAAAAACAAGTCTTTGTTGGTTACCTTGATAGTTTGAAAAATTGGTTTGTAACCCATACAACGAATTTTCAATTTATAATCACCGGGTTTGCTTGCAAATGAAAATTCTCCTTTCGAGTCCGTAATCATTGAATTTATAATGATATCCTTTTCATAGTGCATTACTGCTATTGTAGCAAATTCAATGGCTTGTTTGGTTGATGCATCTTTTAACTTTCCGTGTACTTGATGGGTTGCTGAATAAGTTTTAGCACTTATAATAGTTAGAATAATTACAAGGAAATATTTCATAGATCTAATTTTAGTCTTTTATTATATAAGATTTTAGTTTTCTTACTTTATTATTTTAACAATCCGAAACCCCAGGTCATTATCTCTCATGCGACCACGTTCATAATCTCTATTAGTTATCAAACAATACTCAGCATTGGTATACCAACTGCCTCCACGAGCAACAAGCCCCAAACCTACTCCTTTCGGATTATTAACAGGGCTTTTTTTATAAAAATATTTATCATATCCATCATAACACCATTCCCAAACATTCCCACTCATATCATAAATTCCTAACTCGTTCGGTCGTTTTTTTCCAATTAACTGCGTTTTATTAAGATGTCTTTCTTTTTTTGATTGAGCAATTGTATCCTGAAAAAACCAAGCTACTTTTGTTGCATTATTGCTACCTGAATATAAAAAATGCTTACTTTTATTTCCTCCTCTTGCAGCGTACTCCCATTCGGCCTCAGTTGGTAAGCGATATTTTTCACCAGATACTTTTGAAAGCCACTCACAAAAAGCAGTTGCATCATGCCAATTTACGTTAATAACAGGTCTATTTCCACGTCCCCATCCATTATCAGCAGGTTTTTCTCGTCCGGTTCTTTCGCAGAATATATCATACTGAGAAAAGCTTACTTCATATTTTCCAATATAAAAGTCTTCTAGCACTACCTTATGAAGAGGAAGTTCATCTTCGTTACAACTCCTCATATTCTTATCGCATCCCATCTCAAATGCTCCCCCGTTAATCTCAATCATTTCGATATACAAATTTGATGCTTCTTCAACGTAACCCACGTTTCGTTTTCTCAATATAACACAAGATGATAATGAGATTAATATTATACTTATAAAAAGCTTGTTCAAGCGTAAGGTTTTAATTACTTTTTTATACATCTTAATTTTACATTCACCTGTTCAGCACAAAATCAATCACATTGGTTTTTCCTGTATATATTCTGGCTTTTGCTTTTATGAATTCATTCACTTGCTGTTTTCGGTTAGTTATTACCCCCTGTACTTTGTAATAAGCATGGTGTTTATTCATATACAATGTTGTGTCTATTTTTTGTGCGGTTGTATTAAAATGCACCTGGTCGTATACGCTGATAATTACTTTTTGCCCTGTTTGAACATGTTTCATTTTGTTTTTCGGTACTTCAATTGTATAATGAATTTTATTGTTTTCAGGATACAATCCAGTCTGCAAGTCAATGGTACGATTAAATTTGAAAAAATATGCTCCAACCAGTAATAAAAATACTACCATAAATATTACACTTATACCTATGCGCACAATCCGCGAGGGGATTTGCCCAATAATGTTGCGAACTTTTTCACTTCTGAGTTCTATGTTGTTGGTTTGTTCTGACATTGTTTTTACTTTTTTAATGAAACGTAAATGACATGGATTGAACTGATTTTCACGAATCTTTTTTATCCGTGTGTATTCATTACATCCGTAAAATCTGTGTTCCAATTTTACCTGAACATGAATGACACAGATGATACAATTTTTTTTATCTGTGTCTATTCGCTGAATCCGTTATATTTGTGTTCCTTTCGGTCATTGGTAAATATCTTTCTTTTGAATTGAGGATCCTTTCCAAA
The DNA here is from genome assembly GCA_025210415.1 of Marinifilum sp. GTDB lineage: Bacteria > Bacteroidota > Bacteroidia > Bacteroidales > Marinifilaceae > Marinifilum. The sequence continues at coordinate 4,124 of JAOARS010000352.1, forward strand.
ATTGAATAGTAAACCTAGTTCAATATTGGTTGCCTTTAAATAATTGATCAACTGGCATTCGTGTTCGTAGCATAAATTTTCAGCAGCCTTTAATTCAATAATTACCTTATTCTCCACTATAATATCTGCAAAATAATCTCCAACTTGTACCTCTTCATAATATACTTTTATCCGTTCTTGTCTTTTACAGGCTAAACCCAGTTTGTTCAACTCCAAATACATTGCATTTTCATACACTTTTTCTAAAAATCCATACCCCAAAGTATTATAGACTTGATAAAAGGCTTTAATGATTTCATTAGTTAGTTCTTGTTCTAGCATTGCAGTAAAATTTATATTTATGGAACACGAATGGCACGGATTGAACTGATTTTCACGAATCAATTCTTTATCTATGTGTATCCGTTACATCCGTTAAATCTGTGTTCCATCAATTTCCCAATTCCAACTGGTTCTTTACCAAATTGTAGTATTTCCCTTTTAAAGCAGTTAGTTCTTTATGTGTACCTTGCTCTGCTATTGTTCCTTTATCAAGTACTATAATCTGATCAGCATTTTTCACCGTGCTTAACCTGTGGGCAACAACTACTACAGTTTTACCTCTATAAAATTCCTCTAAACTTTCCAATATCGCTTTTTCGTTGTTGGCATCTAAGGCATTGGTAGCTTCGTCCAAAAAAAGGAAATCAGGGTTTTTATATACAGCACGCGCAATTAATATACGTTGGCGTTGTCCTTGACTAATACCTTGCCCTTCTTGTCCAATAATAGTATTATATGCCAATGGCAGTTCTTTAACAAAGTCATGACAGTTAGTAACTTTAGCAGCATGTAATAACTTATCCTTATCAATTTCCTCATCTGATACGGCTATATTTTTGGCAATCGATTCAGAAAAGATGAATCCGTCTTGCATAACGGCTCCACATTGATTTCGCCACCAACGCAAATCATATTGCGAAAGTTGTTGCTGATCGACTTTTATAGTGCCATGTGATGGTGAGTAATAACCCATTAATAATTTTATCAGTGTTGTTTTACCACTACCACTGGCACCAACAATTGCAGTTACTTTTCCTTCCGGGATGAACAGGTCGATGTTGTTAAGTACTTTTGGAGAGTGGGGGCCCTCGTACCGAAAAGATACGTTTTCAATATCGATACTTAAATTTCCCGAAGAAAATTTCCAAGATTTTGTTTTATTTTGCTCACCTTCATTTTCTTTTCTGTGAATTTCACTCAAACGATCGAGACTAATCTTAACATCCTGCATGTTATGTATGAATCCAACCATTTGCTCTAGGGGACTGTTTAGCTGCCCGATAATATACTGTATGGCAAGCATCATCCCCAATGTGAGAGAACCATTGATAACTGCCGTTGCAGCAACAACAGTTATCAGGATATTTTTTAACTCATTAATAAAAACAGTTCCTCCTTCTTGTGATTGCTGTAGCGATAAAGAAGCTACATTTACGTGAAACAAGTCGGCTTGTACATCTTCCCATTCCCAGCGTTTTCGTTTTTCGCAGTTTTGTAGTTTAATCTCCTGCATGCCATTAATTAGCTGATAGGTTTTACTTTGGTTTAAAGCCTGTTGTTCAAAGAATTGATAATCAAGAATGCGACGTTTTTTTAGGAAAATAAAAATCCACAATGCATACAAAACACTACCTACTAGAAATATCGCGAATATCTTAAAGCTGTAAGTTAAAAGAACAATACCAAAAACAATAAAATTGAACAGCGAAAAAACAACACCTAATGATTGAGCGGTAAGAAAACGCTCAATGCGCCGATGATCTTCGATACGCTGAAGAAGATCTCCAACCAATTTTGTATCGAAAAAACTCATAGGTAACTTCATTAGTTTAATCAGAAAATCGGAGATTAAGGATACATTTATACGTGTACTAATATGTAATAATATCCATTTGCGAATAAAATCAACTGACATTCGACTAATAAAAAGCACTAATTGAGCAATTAAAATCAGATAAATAAATCCAAGGTTTTGATCAGAAATACCTACATCGACAATAGCTTGAGTTAAAAAAGGAAAGATGAGTTGCAAAATACTGCCCAAAAGTAAACCAAGTAGTAGTTGGGTGAAATACTTCTTATATCGACCAAAATAGGAGAAAAGGAGTGAAAAACTTTTAGTATCTTTTTTCTCACTTTCTTGCTTGTAAAACTTGGATGTAGGCTCTAACAATAAAGCAACACCTTTGTCTTCTCCACGTGTTTTGGTACTAATCCAGTTTTCTACAAACTCATCTTTATCATATTTAATAATTCCTTTACCAGGATCTGCAACAATAATTTGAATATCTGTTCTTTTTAAGAATGACTTTTTCTTTATAGCATAAACCACTACAAAATGTTCTTGTCGCCAATGAACAATACATGGTAATGGAGCTTGTTCAATCAACTTATCGAATGTGAAACGTCCAGCCAAAGTTCGAAAGCCTATACTTTCCGCACAATCGCTAATACCTAACATCGAAACACCTTCACGAGTCACATAGCTTTTTTCCCGAAGCTGTTCTAGCGAATAATACCTGCCATAGTATTTGGCAACCATTTGAACACAAGTAGGACCACAGTCCATGGCATCTAATTGTTTGAAAAAAGTATACTTCATTATATTCTCACTTTAAAATGGAGTATGAACTGTATGGATGAATTAATCATGCGAATCAAAAGTTTAATTCTTGTTTGGAACAATTAGTTAATCCCGTGCCTATACCGTACTTTTCTACTAAAACCTCGTCTTTCTGAGGCTTATGCCGCTTTACTTACCAATTGCTTCTGCTAAACTTGTCGTTTTTTTACTATGTAAGATGCAGATTATCATGATGATTTATGATTTGAAAACAAAAAGTTTTTAGCGGCTTTGAATGTATTCAACAAACTCAATCATAACCAATCATATAAAATCTTAAAAATCAGCCTCAATTCATTCTCTGTTTCAACCCTTGATTCGCATTAATCAATTTTTACAAATATTTTATCGCACTCTTTCTTAGAATAAATATTTACAGTCTGTTCAGCTCACTAGTATTTGCTGATTTTTTACTTGCCCCTCTTCTAAAATTGTTGAAATTGTATTTGATAGTGAATCTCACCCAAGTATTATCGTAATCAGGATCTAAGCCTGCTACAATATTTCCATACCTGTCTTCCCAAACAGTATCAGAGGAATTTAAGATATCATTTGCCATTATGGATACACGTAGTCTCTTATCAAGGAAAGAAGTATTTAGCCCTAAAGATAAACTATAATGCTTATCAAAGTAAGTTATTAAATCCTCAGAACTACTATAATACGAAAATTTAGCAAAAATTCCTGTCTGCTCTGTGATAGAATAATCACTATTAATGTCAAAATACCATAAACATTTTTTATTTTTCGATATTCTCCTAAATACAGAACTTCGATAAATGGTTTTTCTCCTCCTAAACTAAAGGTTGCATTCAACTTTTTCCCTAAGTAATTGTAATCAATATTAGCATTCAAATATTCAGCTTGTTTTACATTAACAGGAGTATATTTTACAACATTTGCATTCACCTCATCACTAACAGCTCCTAGTATTCGAGCATTTTTTTCATACCTGTATGCAAAGTTGACAAATAAATTATTGAAAATTCCCATATCGATTCCAACATTATGAATAATAGTTGATTTAACTTTAGGATTTCCAACTTTGTATGAAAGAAAATCAAAATAGATGATATCAGTGCTTAGCTCATCAAAACTGGGCCTACTTATCTTTTTCGAATAGCTCAATGTTACATCTAGTTTATCAGATATTTTTTTATTAATTAAGATAGATGGAAACCAGTTCCCATAAGTTGAATCTATTACATTTTTCTCTCCAGAAGATATATCTGTACTTGTGTATTCGTATCGCAATCCTACTTCCAAATTAAAATTATTAACTTTTGGTTTTAATTTGAAATAAGCCGCTGAAATATAATCACTGATTTTATCAACAATTCGATAATTTTCAGTAGAATTTTCCAGATTTGCAGAAACTGCATAGCCATTATTGGTAACCTTAGATAATTTTATCCCTGTATTAAAATTAACATTCCGAAACAAACGTGTTTTAAAATCAAGCTTACTACCATAAATATCATATTCGTTCTTGCTATCTATCAAACTTCTTAATCTTGAATTACTAGATAAATTTTGTTCTAATATATTTTCTATCGAATGATTCTCTGACCTTGTATAATCTCCTATCACCGACAATGAATTTATACTATCAATATCATATTTATAGTTCAAATTATAAATACACAAATCATTGTCTCTATTCCTGTATTTATCAACCACTCTTTGGATATCAATATTGTTTGTTTTTTTTATTATCTGATCTGATTTTGATTTCTGATTTTTACTACTGGAAACATATGAATACTGAAAACCAAGAGCACTCTTTTTACTTATTTCCTGGTTAAGAGAGATAAATAAATTATGTTTCTTCTCTTTAGGTAATCGAATCAATGAAGAGCTGTTGTTGATGGTATAATTACTTTGCTTATTTATTTCGTATGATTTTTCCCGAATTTCATAATTATTACTACCAAAAGAATAGTTTAAATATCCCGATACCTTACCGATATTACTTTTAAATTGAATTCCTGATAAATTTCGATACTTGCGTGCAAAATCAGAACGATTATATAATTGAAGTTTAATAAGATCTTTAAGAATCTTTTTAGTTTTAATTTTAACTACTGCATTACCCGAAGCACTATACTCTACTGATGGATTACGATCAATTTCGATGTTTGCAATATCATCGGATTGTAAAGCTTCAATCTCTGCCTTATTATGCACTTCTCGTCCGTTAATGAAAACAATTGGTGTTCCTTTACCAAACACAGTAATGTTATTATCATTATCTACAATTATACCTGGGCTTCTCTTCAAAGCATCAAAAAGACCTCCAGCCTGACTAAGTGAAGTTCCTTTCACGTCAATAAACACTTTTCCTTTAACTTGCTTGAAAACGGGACGTTTTGCAAAAACCGTAACTTCACCTAATTCCAAATTATCCATTTGAATTGTACCTAAATCAAGCGATGTATTTTGCGTAAAATTAATGTTTTTTGTAACCGTTTGGTACCCCACACAGGAAATCTGTAATAGACAATTATCCACCTTAATATCGGAAAATTCAAAATAACCATCCATAAAGGCTCCTCCACTTAATATACTAGAGTCTTGTGGACAAAGAACAGCTACAGTGAAGTATTTCAATTTCTCTGCTTGCCTATCTACAACTTTAGCTTTAATAGTATTCCCAATTACAATTGTTGCATGTCCAAAAACAATTAAAAATATTGCTATAGCTTTAATATACATACAAATATTATTATGTTATAGTGTTATTTCTTTTAAATGTAATTTTATCATTTCTTCAAAATGCGTTTTTATGAATGGAACACAAAACAACCTTTTGCATTCCCAATTACAAAAATGATGGCATTAAAATCAATTTTTTTCAATGTTTTATCCTGATTATCCATTTACTAAAATTGAATTTATTCTATAATGTTTTATCTTCTCTCTATATTAGTGAAGCTTCTTTCCATCCTCTGATTCCATTTTACTTTTGGGTGTTCTTTTTCCAAGTCTATTACGATTAAAACGGTATGAGAATATTATTGAAAACATAGAAGGTCTGTCGATTATTACTTTTTGATAAGTATCATTATTTTCAAAAACATCCAGATTATCTTCCATTTTCCAGGAATAAGCTAATTTCAATCTACCTTTGTTCTTAAAAACCACTTTACTTAACTCAAAATAAGAGTTACCTCCCCATTTACTTTTACCTTGTGGTGTTATTTTATAATCACTCCATGTGAAATCATAACCAAATGTATACGATTCAAGAAAACTATACTCTAACCAAAATCCATAGCTAAATTGCCATCCTTTATTATTATAATATATCTTTTCACTTTCACCTCTAAACATTGTATATTGCAAATCTGTATAAGGACTTACTATTAATTCTCCATCCAATAACTCCAATTCTGTTTCAAAGGTTAACAATCCAAATTTTTGTTCTAAAATATTATCATAACTTGATATTATTTGATTTTTATTATTAACATATCTTACTTTGGAAATAAAATCATCAGTATATCCATAAGTTAAATAACACCTTGCCATTATAATATTCTTAGTGAAATTATATTTTAATGCCAACAAGTTTGTATAGGATGGTTTTAAATTAGAATTACCCGTATTTATAGTATTATCATCAATAATATAAACAAAAGGATTTAATTGAGATCTTGAAGGTCTTGTTATTTTCCTGTTTAGCTCAAAGGTCAGTTTATGAAAATCATTGAAACGATACCCAACCAAAATTTTTGGAAATAAACTCGTATAATTGTTTTTATCGCTTTTATTTAAATAAATTTTAGAAGTTTCATAATTAAAACCTAACTGATATGATAATTTCGATGTTTCATGTATATAACTCACATAAGTCGAAATTCTATTTTCCTTGTACAATAAATCACTATGTATATTATCGTTGCCTGAGTAATATTGATTATTCATTTTTTGCCAATAATAGTTAATACCTGACTCTATTTCTGTATTATTCGATACAGGTATTCTATAGGCTAATAATGATTTTAAAGATTCTTTAGTATCCTTTGTATTATCTATTCTATTTGTTATTACACTATTTAAACTATCATCATATTTATATCGTGTTCTTTGAGTATTTTCAAAATTAAAATAGCCAACATCTATAGATAATTCATGATCCTTTTTATCAAATTCATGCTTGTAATAAGTAGATAAATTATATTCGCTGAAAGAGGGATAATCTAAATTCGATTTTACTTTTACAGCATCAGTTAAAATTCCAGCTTGATGAATGGTTTTCAAAGAGTTTTTATTATACTTTATATCACTCTTTTGATACCTTGCCGTTACATTCACCATGTTTTTATTATTTATGAAATAATTACTCCCAACAAGCCAAGAGTGTCGGTGATATTCGTATCGATTTTCTGGTATGCTGTAATCTTTTTATTTTTCAGTTTTATTTTTGGCTTCCCTGGTA
>JAOARS010000029.1 GCA_025210415.1 Marinifilum sp.
GCAAAATCTGTAACTACATAGTTCTCCTTATACAACTGTAAATACTCACAAATTAACACTCTCCTTTTATACCTCTCCCAAAAATGGAATTAACAACAACAAATCTTGCAGCGGCCAAAGTTCCCCTTTGAAGGAATTCAGCGGGATGTTAAAACACAAAATAATAAGTAGAAAAAAAGGAGCACCAAAATTGATGCTCCTACACAAATATCTAAAACTTATTTATTTAATATCTTGCTCAATCCAATCTGATCGGTTTGGATCAGTTGGAGGTGTTACTTTCTTCTTAGCTGGCTGATTTTCCAGTTCTTTCAATAACTCTTCAACTGCACGCTTGATACAAGGATCGATTCCTTTTGCCACCAAATGTGGCTCATCATATACCTCAATATCCGGATATACTCCAATTCCTTCAATAATCCAGTTTTGGTTTTCATCGAAAATACCAAAGCGAGGAACAGCAATGTAACCTCCATCAACCAATCCAGCATTGCCCGACATGCCAACTAATCCACCCCATGTACGGGTACCGATTAATTTACCCAATCCTTTCTTGCGAAAGAAATAAGGGAAGGCATCACCACCGGATGAAGAATAATGGTTGATTAACATCGCTTTTGGCCCATCATGCGCAACGCCTGGAGTTTTCCAAGGCTCCAATCCACGCAAGTGCCAATATGAAAGAACATCACGATCTAATAAATCAGCCATATGATCAGGAATAAATCCACCGCCATTGTAACGGTCATCAATAATCAATGCATCCTTATCATGATAAGCGTACATGCCTCTGTGAAGTTCGCGGTTTCCTTCTACAGCAGTGTTTGGAACGTGAATGTATCCAATTTTACCTCCTGATAATTTTTCAACCATGGCACGACGCTCGTTTACCCAATCCAGGTAAATTAACTCCAGTTCGCTGGCAATTGGTTTAATGGTATAAGTCTTGGCACCTTCGGCAATTGGTTTAGAGTTTACAGTAATTTCAACTCTCTTTCCTACCATATTTTCAAGATACAAGTATGGATTTACTTTGGTAGTAACATCCTTACCATTGATCTTGATTAGATACTGACCTTCTTTCACATTTACACCTTGTTCAGTCAATGGTGATCTACGCGTAGGATTCCAATTTTCTCCATCGTAGATTTTTGAGATCATATATCTGTTGTTTTTCAAATCAGCTTTTAGTTTTGCGCCCAGCAATCCTGTTTGCACTGATTTTACCTTCTTAAAATCGCCATAATTCACGTAAGCATGACCTGTGTTGGTTTCAGAAATAATCTCACCTAAAATGTAATCCAAATCGGCACGATGACTAACATCATTAATCATTGGCTCGTAATCAGCTTTGATTTTAGCCCAATCAACACCATGAATGTTTTCCACATAGAAGTAATCTCTGAAAATTCTCCAACCATCGGTATAAATCTGTTTCCATTCTTTAACAGGATCAATCTTCATTTCCATGTCATCAAGATCTAATGCGCCTGCTCTTGCCGGCTGTCCTTTAGAAAGATCGGTTATCCCATATGTAGAACCAGATCGGTACATGATTTTATTTCCATCTCCGGTTAATTAGTAAGATGAAACAGATTCCAAAATCACCTCATTTTTTTCCTTTTTCAGGATATAGTGATGTAAACTACCACCAGTTCTGTATAGAATACCATCTTTAGTAGCTTCCAATGCACTATAATTTCCTGATGATAATGGGAATGCAGTAATTCTGTTATTGATTCCATCAAAATCAATCTTCACCTTCAATTTTTTCTCCTCTTTGGATTCTGTTTTCCCTTTCTTCTTCGATTTTGGAGCTTCTTCTTTTACCTCTTCCTTGTACTCCTCAACATCATTTTTTAATGGGAAAAGTTTTGGGCCATCCGCTTTTAAAGCCATCGCATAAATGCGAGTTGCATTGTTGTAAAGGTAGTTGAACTCAAAACTTGAGAAATCAAGATTAAAATCACGATTCGAGAAGAAGAAAATGAAATTCCCATCTTTTGAGAATACAGGTGATGAATCGCTAAAGGTATCATTTGTTAGCGCATACTTGTTACCTGTTGATATTTGATAAACCCAAATTGCTCCTTGACCATTAGAGCTATCTTTTACATATGCAATCCAATCAGAATCCGGTGAAACCGAGAAATCTCTAATTTCATTCCTCTCAGCTTTATCAACAACTTTAATTTCTCCCGACTCAACGCTCAGAAGCTTTAGCTTCAAGCTGCGATCAAAGAATAACAAGTATTTGCTATCCTTTGTCCATTGTGGCTGATACATCCATGAAGATGATCCTTTTGTAATCTGTTTTGCTTTTGCTCCTTCTTTATTTTCCAATAGGTAAACTTCATATTCTCCAGTAGCATCTGAATAGTATGAAATGTATTTCCCATTTGGCGACCATGCAGGAGACATTTCTCTAACTCCCTGTGTTTGGGTTAAATTTATTGTAGCTCCATTTTTTGCAGGCACAGAAAAGATATCACCACGAGCATCAAACAAAGCGCGCTTTCCTGAAGGAGAAACCGTCCAGTTTTCAATAAAATCTTTTACATTTTTATAGAATGGTAATGTATTCGGATTATCAAAATTGATGTTTACAACAACACGTTCTTCCTTGCCAGTTTCCAGATTTAACTTGTAAATGTGTCCGCCATTCTCATATGCCAATTGTCCGTTCTCTCCCGATGGCCACATCACATCAAAATTTTTGTGATGAGTCATTTGAGTTAATTCTTTGCTATCTACATCATATTTATAGATGTTGAGTTTTAAATCACGATCTGAAGCAAAGTAAATGGCGTTTTTATACCAGGAAGGAATTTGATCGGAACCAACGAATTTCGTAATTCTTTCCGATTGATCATTTTCCAGGTCATAGATCCAAAGATCAGCTGCTCGTCCACCCTTGTATCTCTTCCATGTACGGAATTCACGACTTACAGGAGCGAAACACATTTTTTTAGCATCTGGAGAAAATACACCAAATCCACCTTCAGGAATCTGAAGTTCTTCTTCCATTCCTCCATCAATGCCTACTTTGAAATATTTACCATTTCTTTCGCCAAAGGCAGTACGATTCATACGTACCAAAATGGATTTACTATCAGGTGTCCAATCCAGAACAACATTGTCAAACCCTCCACGTGGAGGCATCATACCAACCGAATTGTAGTAGGTCAATTGTTTTGGAGTTCCACCTGTTGCAGGCATTACATATACCTGTCTACTACCTGAGTACTCACCCGAAAAGGCAATCCATTGTCCATCTGGTGAAATTTTTGGGAACAATTCCATTCCCATATGAGAAGTTAGTCGTGTAGCATCACCACCCTTGGAGTTTACGGTCCAAATGTCGCCCGCATACACAAATGCAATTAAATTGTTATTGATATCAGGATATCGCAGTAAACGAACATCCTCTTTTGCCTGAGTAGTCCCAATCATACTCAGAAGAATGATGCAAAGAACACCAATTCTTAACTTGATTTTTAGCATGTTACTAGTATTTGTGATTTGTACGAAATCAATTTGAAAAATTGATGTAGTGAAGCTACAAAAAAAGTGGCACCCTTCGAGAAGAATGCCACTTAAAATATATTAATTATGCGAATTAAGGGTTGAAAATAAAGTTTAAAAACAATAATAAAGGTTTATTCAGGAATTCTTCCCTTTTAGAGCCTGTCCCGAGAATCGGGAGAAGATGGCGACAGCCAGAAGGGTGTATTTTTTTTATTTCACCCTTTTCCCTGTCGGGATTTTCCCTAGGAGGGAAAAACTCAACTTGAAAAAGTAATAAAATTCATTATTGTCTAATCAATACAGTTATTTCAAATCTTAATTCGCATTAATAAATTCTATACAAAACCTACTTCATTTCCATCAAACTAATCGCTGCTCCACCTCCGGCTGCAAGTTTCAATTTGATTTCAGAAGTATTGTCAACTTCCATTTTTTCAATTTTATATTCGGTTGGATTTTTATCCCAATGTGCCTTATCACCGTCCAGATAAAGTGTTGCCATGTATTTTTTACCAGCAGGTAAGAAATCAAGCTTCACATTCATATCTCTTTCATTCTCATCGGTAATTGCACCTACAAACCAATTGTTCGATTCACGATCCTGACGAGCAATGGTAACAAAATCACCAATTTCACCATTTAATACTTTTGTTTGCTCCCAATTAACAACAACATCACGAATAAACTGGAAAGCGTCGTTTCCTTTGTAGCTCTCAATTAAATCTGGAACCATTTGAATCGGACTGTTGATTACAACATATAATGCCAACTGATGTGCCAGAGTTGTATTCACCTGATTCTCCTTTTTGTAAGGCTCTAATTTGATATTGAAAATACCCGGAGTATAGTCAATTGGTCCTGACAATATTCTTGTAAAAGCAACA
>JAOARS010000030.1 GCA_025210415.1 Marinifilum sp.
TTGACAGATAGATTATTCAGATTTTATTTATATTTTTATTGATTTTGTGTTAAAAATTAAGTTTTTCTTGTTGTTTTGTTGTGGTTAACCTTTATGAGTGAAGATGTATGAAAATATAGCAAATACGATGTGTTTTTTACGATTTTATAGGTGAAAAAGGAAGTGTAAACAACAAAAGAATGAAGTTTGAAGAAGAAATAGTTAAATGAAGTCATTCGCCTGTATGATTCCATTTCAGAAATGGTTAAAATTGAACCTACATGCCTAATTTTGCTTCCGATATTTACAAATAAGAACTTAAATTATTCTTTATTTTAAAGGCTTACAGATATCGTCGCTTATTTGTATAATTCTGTTGCCAAAACAGGCAATTAGCCAATTAAATTGCCCAAATCCGAAACAGAGAAGCTTAATTTATTCATTAAACTCCCTTTTTCTGCTTCAGAATTAAGTATATCAGCACTCATGCGTTCAATTCTACGGCAGAATTGTACAAATTATCTATTAAACTGCTCAATTTCAAGTAGAACTATTCGGTTTTGCAATTGAATTGTCTATTCTGTTTAAATTAATGCTTTTATATCTTATTTTATGATATAATTCTTGTTGTTTTTGAAATGAAATGGATATTTTTTTTATTCAAATAAAAAAAAGACTTATTAATTGATTATAATTTTGTAGGTTTGAGTTTTGTGGTTAAATTTTAATTTTAAAATTATACTATTTTATGTTGGAGTATTGAAATATAGGTTGTAAAAGAATTAAATATATAATGATTGAATGTGGAGTTCAGAAACCACAAAAAAAACGAGGCGAATTCCGAAAAGCCAAATGAGTAGGAACCATTATTAATTGAATAACATGAAAAAAGGATTATTAAAAGTTTTAGGAGGAGCTCTTTTGTGTAGCTGTCTAATGACATCTTGTTACAGTTATACCAGTGTAGTAGGTAGTGGAGCTCAAGGAAACACAGAAGTTACAAAATGGAATCATTATGTAATTTATGGTTTGGCACCTGTAGGAGTTTCAGACAGTAAAGCAATGGCTGAAGGAGCAGAAAACTACGAAGTTCATACAAGACAATCATTTGTAAATGGCTTGGTTTCAGCTATAACTTTTGGTATTTATACTCCAACAACTACAACAGTTAAGAAATAAGAGTTCAAGTTAATGCCATGAGGATATGTTGTTATTCTCATGGTGTTTTTTATGATTGTATGATGAAAAAATTAGTTTTTGCGATATTAGTGATCTTATCAATAGTATTCTTGGTTAGAATAGTAAGAATTTTTATATATGATTATAGCAGATTAACCGAATATGGACTTGGTTATTTAATTGGATCGATTGGGTTATTTATTCTGTTTTTAGTGTTAAGCTTTTGGCTAGGCCGTAAATTGATGAAGTAGATTCTTGCCGTTATATTCCACTCCTATAGTGTTTTCTGAAAAACTTCAAGTCTTGAACTGATTGTATGTGGGTAAAAACAATTGTTGTTGATACAGCTAATAATGAACAGTGAGTAAAACAAAACTACTGACTCAATCATAAAAATCTGTGTTTAAAACTAACTTTAAAGTAGCACAGGCAGTAAGCTATACCATTTTGAAAATGAAGTAAGTTGTATTGATTATTTGGCAGAGATTCTTAGTAGTTAACCAACTCATCTGTAAAAAACTTTCATCAATTCAAACGCAAGTTGTAACTTAAAGTATCTTAAACCTAATATTATGAGATATCTACTTGTTACCATGCTCTTGTTTCTTGCTTTTTCATGTACCAATCCGATAGATGAGAAAAGAATTATCAGCTCGGAAAAATTTACCGAAATCGTTTCGCAGAAAGACAAAACACTGGTATACATCTGGACTGCTTGGTGCAGTGGCTGTCGAAAAAGTTTGGAACATACTTTGCCCAAGTTAATGCAGGATATCAATACTAATGAATATCAGTTACTTTTAATAGCAGCTAGTAAAAATAGAGCGGAGATAGATTCATTGGTAACAGCAAGTGGTCTTGGTAAAAGCTCTTACTTTCTGGATTTTATTGGCCCTGATAAGGGTAAGTTTCAATCCATAGGCATCAGACAATTTCTTTCTTCCGATTTTTCCAATGAGAAGATCTATACAGGTGGTATTCCTGTCTTTTTTCTGATAAATCGCGAGAAAAAAGTATTGATAAAGAAACTTCCTCATTCTTATGATGAGGTGATGGAAGTATTGAAGTAAAAGCCCACCAGCATGAAGACAAAAAAAGACCCATCAGAAAATCTGATAGGTCTTGAAATAAAATATCTTGATAGCCTAAGCTTCTTCGTAGAAGAATTTATCAGCGAAAGCTGGTTTTAAATCATCTAACCATAGTGCTTTAGAATCGTATTTGGCAAAGAAAGGTTGTCCAACCCAATCGTTGTTACGCCCCTGAATAAAATTAAGCACATAAACCTTTTCACCATTAATTTCGGTAATACCCGATACCTGAACTTTGCCAGGGTTAGCCGACATACTTGGTCCGCGAACCGTACGGCAAACACCACTTACCTGGGCATATGCTTTGCGGAAAATATTCCAGGCCTCTTCCAAAGTTACAGCGAAATATTCCTGAGCACCAGTTTCACGCGCAATAAACATGTAGTAAGGAATCATTCCCCAATCTACTTGCTTTCTCCACATGCGAGCCCACATATCAGCGTCAGCATTCAAATTCTTCATTAATGGCGATTGGGTACGAATTACCGCACCAGTAGCACGAATATTTTTCACAGCCTGCTCAACAGTTTCAGTACTCATTTCGTTAATGTGATTGAAGTGAGCCATAATTGATAAATTCAAACCATTGTCATGAATTTTCTTGAAAACATCCAGTAATTGCTGTGCATCATCGTCGCTTGTGTAACGATAAGGCCAGTATCCTAATGTTTTGGTACCAATACGAATGGTTTTCAAATTAGGAATATCAGCTGCTAAAATAGCATCGATATATTGTTCAAATACTCTCGATTTCATTACCATCGGATCACCACCTGTGAACAACAAGTCGGTAATTGAAGGGTTCTGGCGCAAGTATTCAATGATGAAATCAACTTGTTTCATGGCAAATTTCAACTCATCGATACCAGTAAACTGTGGCCAACGAAAACAGAAAGTACAATATGCATGGCATGTTTGTCCCTGTGTTGGGAAAAACAACATGGTTTCGTCGTATTTGTGCTGAATACCAACCAATTTTTCTCCGTTTAATTCAGGAACATTATGAACTTGTCCTGCCGGATTTGGATTCAATTCCATTCTAATCTGGTTGGCAGCTTTGGTGATTTCAGGTCGTGATGCACCGCTTTTTATTAGTTCAGCCATTCTGTTATAATGCTTGGCCGAAAGCATATCTTTTTGAGGAAAAGTCAGGATAAAAATTGGATCGGTTTCAAAATTATCCCAATCTATCAACTCATCAACTACATAATTGTTTGCTTTAAAAGGAAGTACCTCTCCAACTACTTCAATGTCAAAAATCTGCTCGTCACTCAGTTTACTAATCTGAGGAATTTTCTTAAAGGTCTTCAGTGTGTAAGCTCTATACTTCATAGGCCAATATCTGGTTTTGATGTTTTAACAAGCAATCGCGTGTGAAAACGATTACTCCCCCGGTTGTAATTATTTACTCAAAAACAAGCTATTAGGATATGGTAGCGCAGATATGTGTGCAACTCTTTAGAGTTATAGGCTACAAATGAGATTCCCCAGTTTAAAGTTAGGGAAAAATTGGGATATTTTCCACATAAACTGCTCATTGTCAGATGTAAAGGAAGGCTAATATCCCAGCGTATCAAATAGCTGTGGCACAAATGTATAATAATTAAAATTCTTAAACAAGGGGGTAAACCCTATACAACAAAGCTTAGGTCAATGTTTTAACTTTTTGCATTAACTTATTTGTATTGCATGCTTGCTATATAAAGATTACTTTTGCTGAGGATCAGGAAGAAGATACTTGGGCTTCGAAGGTGTTATTTAACAGTGAGTTCCTGCATTCTAAATAATTATATTTTTAGCATATCGAAATTTTTAATGAAAAGAACTGAGGTAGAATTAATGGCTCCGGTAGGATCCTATGAATCCTTAATGGCAGCTATACAAGGGGGAGCAAACTCGATATATTTTGGTATCGAGCAATTAAATATGCGTTCACGATCGGCAAATAACTTTACATTCGAAGATCTTAGAAAAATTGCAAATATCTGTAAGGAAAACAATGTAAAATCATATCTAACCGTGAATACCGTATTGTTCGATCATGATATAAAATTGATGTACAAAATTGTTGATGCTGCTAAGGAGAGTGGTGTTACTGCCATTATTGCATCTGATGTATCGGCAATAATGTACGCACGATCGATTGATGTTGAGGTACATATCTCGACACAATGTAATATCACCAATATTGAAGCGGTAAAATTCTATGCTCAGTTTGCCGATGTTGTGGTATTGGCTCGCGAGTTGGATTTGAACCAGGTAAAAGCCATTTACGATCAGATTATAGAGCAGGATATTCGAGGACCGAAAGGAGAATTGATACAAATTGAGATGTTTGCACATGGTGCTTTGTGTATGGCGGTGTCGGGCAAATGTTATTTGAGCTTGCATGAGAAAAATTCTTCGGCCAACCGTGGAGCTTGCATGCAAACCTGTAGAAAAGCTTATACGGTAAGCGAAAAAGAATCTGGTAACGAATTGGAAATCGACAATGAATACATCATGTCGCCAAAAGATTTGTGTACAATCGGATTCTTAAACAAAATGCTGGATGCAGGCGTTCGTGTATTGAAATTTGAAGGTCGTGCTCGTTCTCCGGAGTATGTTAAAACTGTGGTAGGTTGTTACAACGAAGCAGTCGACTCTTATCTTGATGGAGCTTATAACAAAGAAAAGATTGATGCTTGGATGGAGCGTTTGTCAACAGTTTTCAACCGTGGATTCTGGAATGGATATTATCTTGGCCAAAAACTGGGAGAGTGGAGTAACGAATATGGTAACCGAGCCACCAAACGTAAAATGTTGGTAGGAAAAGGAACCAATTATTTTACAAAGATAAA
>JAOARS010000353.1 GCA_025210415.1 Marinifilum sp.
ATTGTCACAGTTTGCACTGATTTTGAGTAGAAATTTTCTCAAATTTTCGAAGGAATATCGGGATATTTCGAGGGGATTTGAGGAAATTTATGCCGAAAGCAGGCAAATTCTTTGAAAAAATCATCTTCATCCAATCTTCACATTAAAAACGCTTCTAAATATCCCGATATTCTTTCAGATTTTTTAAAGCAAATCTTAAATAAATCTGATTTTCTGTGATAGATATTTTTAATCGAACTCAGGTTAAAAGGGCAGAATATAAGTTTCCTTAATTTCTATTTTACTTGTAAATGCTGCGCTTTTAGAATATCCATAGAATGGAGCAATTCGGTATTTGTAATAATTATCATCTTGCTGATCAATAATCCAAATTAAATTCTCTCGGTATTTCTTTAAAACATCTGAGTGGTATGCACCCAATTGTACCGCATACCTGTATGGATAATTATCTTTTGGTAAATTTTTTCTGTTTCGAAAAATGGTATCATTCTCAATTCTGGTTATAGGTAATTCCATTTCATTGATTGTTTTACAAAATTCTTCCGCCATTTTTTTACTGGAGAATTGGGCAAGCGGATGGGCAGATTCATTCTCAAAATATACAGTATAGTAACTGATAACATTGGATTTTGTCTTTCTGACAAGTTTCGATGAATCTGTTTTTAATTGTTGCTTTACACTAATTACATGTTTAACTTCTTCAACCTGTTTTGTAGATTTATCAGGTTTATTAAAGTAGATGAAAGAGCAAAATGATGCGAATATTGCAACTGTAACTACCCTGTAAAAGGCAATAACCTGCTTTTTTCTTCGAAGTGATTTACTTAGTCGATAAAACTCCTTTACAATAGCGTTTTGACGCAATTTACTTTTTTCTTCTTCGGTGATTATATCATTGGTTTTCTGATTCATTTTGAGTTCTTATTGAACTTATCGAATAATTTAATTGATGCAATTTAATTCCTTTTATCATATTAATAAAAGATTTATGAATATTTTTTATGAATATTGATTAATAAATAGTGAATGAATAGATATCTTATTTTAGTTATCAGTATAAGTTAATCTCAAAATTGAAAATTAAAACTTAATTATTAGATGCAATTTCTTTTAAAATTTTTCTGCTTCTACTACAGAAACCAGCTGTGCCGTGTTCCATTTGCTCTTCTATAATAATTACCAGCTCATTTTGGATGTCAGGTTCAATTTTAGAAAAATTATAAAGAACCTGCATGGCATGAACTTTAACGGCAACAGCAGTTGTGGCATTGATCAGTAATTCGAAACATCGGTTGATAAACTCACCCGAGATATCTTTGGGAAGTAGTTCGCAGCTAATCAATTTAAGATATTGTCTCTGCTTGCTTTCATCTTCCAGTGTAGGAATCAAAGCAATCATTTTGGGAATATATGGTCGAACCAAATTGGAATCAATATCATAAACCTTATCCATTAACCATGTGGCGCGCCAGGAATGCTTTTCATTACTGATACACATTTCCCATAATTGCTGAACGTACTTTGGATCTTCAGCAATACTTTGTGCCACCAATTCGGCCTCCTTTTTCATAGGAAAAGGATCTAATATCTTTTTTAGGTCCATGATATGGTTTTGCTAAAATGGCAATTTATTCAACTGAACATTTCCACCCGAAATGATGATACCAATTTTCTTGTTTTGATATTTTTCTTTCTCTTTAATGAGTGCAGCAAGAGCGACGGCGCTTGATGGTTCTACTACAAGCTTCATTCGCTCCCAAATCAGGCGCATTGCAGATACTATTTCATCTTCTTCTACTCTTACAATATCTTCAACATGCTCTTTGATGATCGGAAAAGTTTTGTCGCCAAGAGAAGTCAACAAGCCATCGGCAATTGTAATTGGATTTGTTTGAGGAATAATTTCACCTTTTTGGAATGATTGCCATGCATCATCGGCACCCATAGGTTCGCCAGCAATAACTTTTGTATTTGGCGAGAAATGATGAGCAGCCAAAGCAGTTCCTGCCAATAATCCACCACCGCCTACCGGAGCAAAAATAGAATCCAAATCAGTGTAATCTTCAATTAATTCCATAGCTGCAGTTCCTTGTCCCTGAATTACGTGATAATCATTATACGGATGAAGAAATACAGCTCCGGTTTTGTTTACCACATCGTTTAAAGTGCTTTCTCTGGCATTTAAATTGGGTTCACATTCAATGATTTCACCACCATAACCTCTTACAGCAGCTTTTTTAATTTCAGGTGCATTCGATGGCATTACAACATAGGCTTTTATACCTTGCAATTTGGCCGCTAGTGCCAAGGCCTGTGCAAAATTTCCCGATGAGTGAGTTGCTACACCAAATTCTTTCTCAGTTTTCGATAATTGAAGAATTGCATTGGTGGCACCACGCATTTTAAAAGCTCCCATCTTCTGAAAGTTTTCACACTTGAAGTAGATCTTTGCGCCAAGTATCTCGTTAATAAGTCTTGATGTAAAGACAGGAGTTCGGTGCATGTAACCTTTTATCCTCTGATGAGTGTCGAGTAGGTTCTGTTTGGTGATAATCATCTGAAATGCTTATTCAAGATTTATAATTAACACGAAATATTCATTATTTCTTTTTTACTTTTTCTGAGTAATATCTTCTAAACCAAATTGGAACATCTTCTTCTATTACTGTATCCCATTTTTTGATTCCATTTTTATCCATTTTAAAATGGGCAAATAAATTGTGCTTATTACCATCCATAGAATTATCAAAAAAATAGGCTTGATAGCTATATTGAGCAGCTTCATACATAAAATCCATCGAACGTTTATATCTTTCTCTAATCTTATTTTCGTCAACATCGTGCCCATTTTTTCCAACCCGCACCACTTTTACCCTGTATACATTAATGTCCGGATGTTCGGTTGAAACAAAATATAAATAGACTTTATAGCCTTTTTCTTTAGCTTGCTTGATGATATCAATTTTACTTTGGTGGGAGAAGACAGTTTCAAATGAAAATTTCTCATCCTTTTCAAGGAGTTTTTTTCTTAAATAGTCTGCAAGTATTTGTGCAATTCTTTCAATTGGAGAGTCATCCTGATTGGCTAAAGCACTGCTGCTTATAGTCAATTGATTATTTTTAAAAAGAATACAATCTTCAAATCTGGATAGCGGAAAGCCCTTATTAATTAATCCTGATTTTTCTACAATTTTAAGTAAATCATCTTTTGTTGCTTTAACTTTATAATCATCAAAACAAATATTTTTCTTTTTTAGTGAAACTGCGATATCGTCTGCATTTACATAAATACCAAAGTCTAATGTTTTATCTTTGCTGATTTTTGTGCTTAGAACACTCTTAATAATTGAACTTTTACCAGAACCATTAGGTCCTGCAAACACTCTCATTCTTTTAATCATATTCAATCAAGTAGAAGATTCTGACTGATTCCTGAAGAGTTAATTTTACGAATTCGTTCGATATCTCCATTAATTGACTCTTTTACAACCCAACCATCTTTTACTACAATTACATAGCCATTTTCTTTAAGAGCTTTGTTAGCATCTTTTTTAAAAATTCTTCTGGAACCTCTTGCTAATAACCTTTTACTAATATATTCTTTCTTTAATTTGCTCATATCTCAAAAGTACGAATAATTCTGGATACTTCTCTTTTCAGTATATAGAACTTGTCATGTTTCATTGAGAGCCTCACTTCAAGTGAGACCCTCAAATATATTATTTCATAGCTTCTAAAGATTCTTTAGCAGCCTGAATTGTTTTATCTAACATTTCATAGGTAAGAGAATTAGATAAGAAATAACTCTCGAATGATGAAGGAGGAAGGTAAATACCTCTTTTCAGCATTTCGTGGAAGAATTGAGGGAATTTCTCATTGTTGGCTGTTGCTGCCGTATCAAAATCAACCACATCAACATCGGTAAAAAATATACTAATCATCGATCCGCAACGGTTAATTTTATAATCGAATCCCGATTCAACCAAAATATTATCTAAGCCTTTGTGCAAGTATTCTGTTTTCTCTTTTAATTCGGTGAAATATTGTGGATTTTCGTTCAGATCTTTCAGCAGAGTTAAACCAGCAATCATTGCGATTGGATTTCCCG
>JAOARS010000354.1 GCA_025210415.1 Marinifilum sp.
ACATTAATTATTGATGAAAATCTCTCAGGCAATTTAGTTCATGCAGTTGGGGGACAAGTAACATATCGCGGTGGTCTTAGCTTTGGATTGGGAGGGCCAGGAATTTATTCTGTAAACCCTAATCCTGCAGGTAGCCCATATTATGGAGAAATAAGATTTCATACAACATATTGGAACGGAGATAATTATAACAATGCAGATAGAATGGTTATTAAAAGGAATGGTAATGTTGGCATAGGCACAACGTCTCCAAATTATAAATTAGACGTTCTAGGAACTATTCGAACCCAAGAATTAAAAGTCGACATGCAAGGAGCCGACTTTGTGTTCGAAGAAGATTATCAACTTCGCTCTTTGGAAGAAGTAGAAAACTTTGTACAAGAAAATAAACACCTGCCCGATGTTGCACCAGCTAAAGAAATGCAGGAGAATGGCGTTAACCAGAGTGAGATGAATCAGAAGTTGTTGCAGAAGATTGAGGAGTTGACTCTTTATGTAATTGAGTTGAATAATAGAGTAAACGAATTAGAAACGGAGAATAAATCTTTAACGGGAAAAATCAATAAATGATGAAGAAAATTTTATTTGTAATTTGGGCTTTGACTTTATCATTCTCTGTTCTTAGTCAGGAGTATGTAGGAAAAACAATTAGGTTAGGAAGTGTTGGATATGATAAGTATTATTTGGCTGGTACTTTGCCCAAAAGTGGAAATATTTATCAGAAACTAAAGATTGTTATTAATGGAGGAAATTGGCATAATAGCAATTTGGCAGAAAATGAATATTTTATATCAACTAGAGATGGGATAAAAATAAATCAGGAAGTTCATGGAGGATCTTATTCAAAGTATGAATTTATGGTGTTCGAGAATGGGGATCAATATGAATTTGTTGTACATGCAACAAGAGCATATCCGTTTTTCAACATTAGATCTTGGTTGGTTGATGATCTTGGTTATTTATCGATTAATATTTTGGATTATAACCCAGTTGGTAAAATAGATATTACTGCACAAATAGATGTGAATGAAATTTTCATAACATCTGAAGTTGGTAATATTGGAATTGGAACATCAACACCAGCCTATAAACTCGACGTTCTAGGAACCATCCGCGCCCAAGAATTAAAAGTAGATATGCAAGGAGCTGATTTTGTTTTTGAAGACGATTACCAACTTCGCTCCTTGGAAGAAGTAGAAAACTTTGTACAAGAAAATAAACACTTGCCCGATGTTGCACCAGCTAAAGAAATGCAGGAGAATGGCGTAAATCAATCTGAAATGAACCAAAAGCTTTTGCAAAAGATTGAAGAACTTACCCTTTATATGATTAAAATGGATAAAAGGATGAAATCCTTGGAAAGAGAGAATCTGGAATTGAAAAAGAAAGTTCAGAATAGTTTATAATCGAATGATTGCTAAATAAATCAAATTATATAGAGAACAAAATTCAGCTGCTAAACTAAAAAGTTATGTATGCTAATATGCTTAATTAAATTCAAATGAAAAGAATCTGCATTTTTATTTTATTTCAAATTGGGAGTATTTATGGTTTTACTCAAAATAATGAATATCCAAATAGTGGCGATGTGAAAATTTATAATTATTCACCAAAATTAATTCTTCAGAGAAATACTCAAACGGGAGGATTTATTCAAGGTATTCAAACTAAAATGTTTGACGGCACTGATAATTGGTATTTTGGTGCACATCAAACTCATAGTTGGGTAGTGAGTAAAGGAAACTATCAAGGTATACTATTTACAGTCCGAGAAAATGGTAATGTTGGGATTGGAACAAATAATCCAACGGCGAAATTAGATGTTACAGGTGAAGTGAAAACTAATAATGGAAGATTAGTGATAAGAGATAACTCTTTAGAAGAATGGAAAACAGATGGTATATCACAACTAGCAGTGAATTATTACGGCTACAACAAAGGTACATCCCAATTTAGAGATTTTGCAATTTATAATGGTAAGGCAAATCGTATTATGTTTGTTGATGGTAGTACAGGCAATATTGGTATAGGAACATCACCATCTGTTAAACTGGATGTTAATGGAGAAGTAAGGACCAACGGAGGAAGGTTAGTTATGAGAGATAATTCTCTGGAGGAATGGGCAACTAATGGTAAAACCGGAATTGCCGTTAACTATTATGGATATCAAAGAGGGAATAAACAATTCCGAGATTTCACGGTTTACAATGGCAAATCAGAAGGAATATTATACGTTGAAGGAGAAACGAAAAGCGTTGGTATTGGTACTGCCACAACAGGCACACACAAATTAGCCGTTAATGGAACAATTGGGGCGCGAGAAATTAAGGTGGAAGCATCTGCATGGTCAGATTTTGTGTTTGAGGACAATTACCAATTAAAAGATCTGGAAGAGGTAGAAAGTTATATAGAAGAAAACAAACATTTACCCGATGTACCTTCAGAGAAAGAAGTTTTGGAAAACGGAATACAATTGGGTGAAATGGATGCCAAACTTCTGCAGAAAATTGAAGAGTTGACCTTGTATCTGATCAATCAGAACAAGCAATTGATGAAGCAATCAAACGAAATACAGCAATTAAAAACTGAAATTAAAAAACTTAAAAAATAGAAAGCAATGCGTAAACTATTACTTCTTGTTCTCATTGCCTTGTGTTGCAATGTGTATGCACAAAAGCACGATGCCGAAGGGCAAACCAAGCTTGTAGTGGTGAATCAGAACGATAAAGAGATTCATTGCAGGGTATTAATTGATAAAGTAAAGCAGCTTCAGCTTGATTTGAAAACAGAGTATTATTGGTGTCAAAATCAGCAAATTCGGAAAAACAGGGGAGGTTATTCTGGTGATTTGCTACATGGTGTATGCAAATCTTTTGATTCTAAAAAACGATTGATAGAAGAAGGATTATATGTGTATGGCAGGAAAGAAGGAATATGGAAGCTATGGGATAAAGATGGTGAGTTAATCAGAACCACAAGCTGGAAGAATGGACTACGGAATGGTCTGAATTATCGATACTTTTATGACAAGCAATTTGTTAGGGAAAACTACAAGGGCAATAGTTTACACGGCAGAAGAACTGAGCAAACCAGAGATTCCGTACATTACGAATTTTACCGCAATGGCAAACTGATAAAGCACAAATCTGTAGCTTTAGATAAAGGCTTAACAGAAAAGAAAAAGAAGAGCAAAAAAGAGAAAAAGAAATTAGAAACAAGGAAGGTTAAAAAAGACAAGAGAAAGAATCGAAGTGAACAGAAGGCTAATCAACAAGAGATGTAAGGCAGGAGCATTGCAATATGTGGTGTTGCTTTCCCTCTTGATTTTTTTTCTGGTGGGGATGTTTATTCTTCGTGCGCATTATTCGAATCAAATGTTCAACCAGGTTTTGATTCAGGAGCAATTAATGAATCATTTGGAATCAACAAAAGTGCTGCTGAAAAATAATCCGGACTTGATTGACTTGGAGAGACAGATGGAATTGAATTTGTTTGATACTCCCTCGTCGATTGTGGGTGTAGATGTAAGAAACTGGGGAGTATACAAGAAACTTATTGTGCAAGTTGCCTGGCAGAACCATCGAAGAGAGGAATGTTTTCTGTTGGGCGATAATATTTGGGAAGATAACAGACCATCTTTGTTTCTTTCAGATAAAAACAGGTACCTTTCGGTTTGTGGAGAAACCTGGTTAGGAGGACCTGTACAATTGCCAGCTTTAGGAGTTAGAAAATCTTATGTGGATGGAGTAGGTTATTACCGGGAGAGGGCAGTGCAGGGACAAATTGGAAGATCAGAACAAAATTTACCCGCACTAAGAGGAGATTTGGTTCAATTGTTTGAAACAAATTTCAATATAGATTTTCAAAAAGACAGTGTATTGCTTTGGGAAAATGAGGCGATAGATAGCATTTTTAACTCTTACAGAAATAATAGTTTGTGCCTGTGGTCACCTGAACCCATTGCTGTAAGTAATGTAATTTTAAAAGGAAATATTCGTTTGGTTTCGAAACAAGAAATATTTGTTGGAAAAGGAGTGAACCTGGACAATTGTATTCTGGCAGCACCTAAAGTTTATTTTGAAAATAATTTTAAAGGTAGGGTTCAGATCTTTGCCAAAGATACAGTAATTGTTGGCAACAATTCTCATTTTTTATTTCCATCAGTAATATTTATGAGTGGAGCAAACGGAAAAAAAGAACTGGAAATAAAGAATAATGTGCGTTTTGCAGGCGAGATTGTTTTGGATGGTACAAGCGGAAAACAATCTCCTGTATTAAAGCTAGGGGAAGAATCGAGAATAGAAGGATTTGCCTATTGTAACGGAACCGTAGAGTTAAAAGGAGATGTTGCAGGAAGCTTATATACCAATCGATTCATATTGAGAACACCTTCGGCATTGTACGAAAATCATTTGTTGAACAACAGATTGGATGTTTCTGACCTAAATGCCAATTATGTGGGAGTGTCATGGTTCGAAAAACCAAAAAGAAAACAGTATTTGGAATGCCTGTTTTAAATAAAAAAATAGAAGCCAGTACAATTGTAGAAGTAATTGTAGCTTTGTTAATTGGAATGCTTGTTTTGGCAATGGCAATGGCCATAGTGGTAAAAACAGGAAAAAATTACAATGCTACACATCGAACTCGTGCTTTGCTTTTTATGAAAAACCGATTGTATCAATTAAAAGATAATCCTGTAATTCATAACGATACCATTATTGTAAATGGATTTATGGTTTATGAAAAAATATCAGAAGTGGATGGGAAAAAAGGTGTCCTGAAGGTATATCAAAAAGCCATGACACCGGAAGGCAGGTTATTAATCGAAAAAAAGCACATCATTAATTTGATTCCTGAACATGAAGAATCTGAATAATAAAATTTCGGCATTTACCTTGGTTGAAGTCATCATGGTAATGGTTCTTAGCTTATTGGTGTTGGGAATTGTTTTGTTGGGATTTAAACATTTTCAGCAATACAGAGCCATTCAAGAGAAAGAATCGCAAAGGTTAGAGGAAATTTTATTGATTCAGTCTGCCTTGAATACATGGTTTTTTAAAGCACATGAAATAGTGCTTGCAGATGAAGCCATTGTATTTAAAGACAGTGTAATATTTGGCTTGTGTAAGTTTGAAGAGGAATTTTTGATTTTGGAAGCCAATAGCAATGTTGACCGTTTTAAAGTAAAACCTGCTAAGCTAAGAATAACAAAATGTAGCGAGCTGCCATATGTAAGCGAACTATATTTCGAAATAGAAGCCAAAGGTAAATTGGATCCATTTCTGTTTAGGAAAAATTACGGAAAATCAGTTTTGTTTAACTCCAAAGAGAGAGATTATGAGCATTGATTTAAAAGAATTGTCTGTTCAAGGAACAAAAACGAAAAAAGAGGCAAAAGAATCCAATCCTTTGTCGTTTTTAAATAAGGAAATCTCCTTTTCCGGAAATAAATTGAAAGACAAGCAAAAAGAGGACTTTTATTCCAGTTTGTCAATGCTTTTATCATCTGGAATTGATATGCGTTCTGCATTAAAAATTATTTTTGAAGAGCAAAGAAGAAAAAAGGAAAAAGAAATTTTTAACCAACTGTACGAAAATCTTGTTGGAGGCGATAACTTATCAGGAGCAATGAAGAATTCCGAAAAATTTACTGCTCACGAATGTTTTTCGGTTGGTATTGGAGAGGAAACCGGACGATTAAAAGAAGTACTTCACGATTTGGCCCTGTTTTTTTCAAATAGAATTAAACAAAGAAGACAATTGGTGAATACTTTTACTTATCCGGTAATTGTTATTGCAACAGCACTTCTGGTTGTGGTATTCATGATGAATTTTATTGTGCCCATGTTTGTGGATATTTTTAGCAGGTTTAATGGAGAACTTCCTTTGCTAACCCAATGGGTAATGAATGCATCTGAGGCATTTAAAGAGAACTTTTGGATTGGCTTATTGTTTATCATTGGAATAGTTGCTTTTATTATGTCGGCAAGAAAAAGTTTATGGTTTAGAAAATATTCTTCTCAAATAGCAATTAAAATACCTGTTGTGGGTACCATGCTGGTAAAAGCTTACCTTGCCAGATTTTGTCAAACCATGTCCTTGTTAATGGCTGCACGCATACCTTTACTTAGAGCCATAAGATTAATGGGTAAAATGATTTCCTTTTATCCGTTTGAACAGGCACTTTTGCATTTTGAAGATGAAATTCTGCATGGTAAAACATTGTATGATGGAATGGAGAAGTTTAATTTTTTTGATGCAAAAATAAGATCATTAACAAAGGTGGGAGAAGAGATCAATCAGTTGGATGTGATTTACGAAAACTTGAGTAAACAGTACTCGGAAGAATTGCAGCACCAGGTTGGAATTTTAAACGGATTGTTGGAGCCCATATTAATCATTTTTGTAGGTTTATTGGTTGCAGTTATTTTGGTTGCCATGTACTTGCCAATGTTCCAAATGAGTAATTCTTTTGCATGATTAAATTTAGAATTATTATTACTTCGATTAACATACTAAAAACGATCCATAATATATATATTTGAATCATTAACGACTAACACCAGAGATAGATATGAACAGTACCCTATTAAAAAAGAAGTTACCTGCCTTTACCTTAAATGAATTATTGGTAGTATTAGTAATTATTGGCATTCTGGTACTAATTGCATTGCCTAACTTGATGCCTTTAATCTCAAAAGCCAAAAGTGTTGAAGCTCAAACCCAACTGGGACATTTGTATACACTGGAAAAAAATTATTTTTACATGTATTCAAAATATTCGCCAAGTATCGAGGAATTGGGTTTTGAACAGGAAAAGTTGGTTACCGATAATGGTTCTGCTAATTTTTTAATTGAAATTGTAGAAGCCAATGTAGCAGGATTTAAGGCAAAAGCAACTGCAGTTGTCGATTTCGATGGAGATGGCGTATTTAATGTTTGGGAAATAGACCAGAACAAAAAATTGATTGAAGTAGTTAAAGATTAGCGCAACATGAAGTATTTAATTCTAACTGGCTTGTTGCTGATTTTAAGTATGATTACTTATCAAGATTGTAAAGAAAGACAAGTGAATTGGATATTTTTTCCCGTTGCCTTTTTTTTGTCAATTGTAAATTCATTGCGGCATGTTACTGCTGATAAATTATTGCTTGATGCAGGATTAAATGCAATAATGATTGCAATCCTGTTTTTGTTCTTACTCATGTATACCAAAATTCGCTTTAAAGGACAGAAAGGATTGTGGCAATTGATTGGAGTAGGCGACTTGTTGCTTTTTGTGCTTTTAAGTGTGAATTTTGCTTTGCTAAATTTTGTCTTGTTTTGTTTGATTAGTTTAATCGTATCTCTTGGAACTTCTGTTTTTTATAAATACAAAACAATCCCTCTGGCAGGAGTACAGGCATCTTGTTTGAGCTTTGCTCTGTTGTTGCAAGAAACCGCAGAAATGAATCTTTTTAACGAATATTGGATCTATCAATGGATGTAAATCAACAGCTTCAGATACCAACCGAAATGGTGCAAACAATAACAGGCGAACAAGCCTGGCATTATCAAATTGTACCAGCCAATTCAAACAATGGATTTAAACTTTTTTACTGCTCAAAACGAGATGATAAAGCGGATTTGCAGGACGAGTTGGAAATTCTGTATGGGTGTGGAATTCAATTTAAGGAAGTAAGCGAAGAAGAACTAAAAAATGCCTTGGTGCGATATTATCCTCAAAGTAAAAAGAGCAATGGTAGCACAAGGCAAAAACTTTCGGGATCTTATGAAGATTTTTTGCCCAAAGTAATTAGTGAAGCATACGGAATTGGAGCCAGTGATATACACATAGAAGTATATGAAGAAATGGCAAGAATCCGATTTCGTGTAGATGGTAAATTGGTGGAACGGTATAAAATATCCAACGAAGAGTATCCCGCATTGGTGAACAAAATTAAGATTCAAGCCAATCTTGATATTGCCGAAAAGCGCTTGCCACAAGATGGAAGAATCTTTTTCAAAGGAAACATTGGCGAATTTGATATTCGTGTTTCATCATTACCTACCATGAATGGCGAAAAGGTGGTGCTTCGATTACTGAATAAAGATGCAGGTAAAGTTTCTTTAAATCAGTTGGGGTTTTCGGAAGAACAATTGGAAACCTATCTGAAAGCCATAAAAAGACCCAATGGCATTGTATTGATTAGTGGCCCTACGGGTTCAGGAAAAACCACTACCCTTTATGCTACTTTACAATTGCTCAACAACAACGAAAGCAATATTCTTACCATTGAGGATCCTATTGAGTACACACTTGAAGGAATTAACCAGGTGCAATTGAAAGAAGACATTGGGCTGACCTTTTCGAGTGCACTGAGAACATTTTTACGACAAGACCCCGACATAATCATGCTGGGTGAGATACGCGACAAGGAAACAGCACAAATGGCAATTCGTGCTGCCTTAACAGGCCATCTTGTATTCTCAACAATTCATACCAATTCGGCATGGGGAACCATATCCAGATTAACCGATATGGGTGTTCCTCCTTATCTGTTGGCAGGAACAATCAATTTAACAATGGCGCAGCGCTTAATTCGTTTGTTATGTCCAAAATGCAAGAAAGAAACCGAAGTAAATCATTCTATTTATCCATCTGGTTTTGTCCCACCTCAGCAACTTTCCATACATGCAAACCCTGTTGGGTGCGAACATTGTTATTATACAGGATATTCGGGTAGAAAAGCCATTTACGAGTTAATACCGATAGAAAATGATGTTGCTCAATCAATAAAAAATAACGAGTTAGATATCGAAACTTTAGAGATTCATACTGAACTAAAATACTTAAAAAATGCTGCCTGGAATCTATTCTCCTCTCAGCAAACTTCTATTGAGGAAGTTTATTCTTTTTTTATTTAAGAATTGCCATTTGAAAGCCGTACCTGCTCATTTTTAAACCGATCTGTGCTTCAAATTGGCTGTTGCACCTTAAAACAGAATGCTGTGCTAATTGTTCTTGCAGACTTTTTATCGGTTTTACGTATTTTTCCCTAGCCTGTATGGGACTGAGGTTTTTAAGTTTAATTGTTGATATTCTGTCAGGTTCAATTGTTGGAGAAATACAATTTGCATGATAATAGTACAAGTTTTGGAATCAAAAATTAAGTAAAAATAAACCGATTGCAAATGAACGGTGAAAGTTAAGTGTTATTTTTTCATGAATAAGATACGCCTGTATATATTACATATAATTTGAATTGAACAGCAAGATTGCAATATCCAAACAAAACTTGATTTTTACCTCAAACCTTAAAAGATAAATGATTGAGGATGTTCCCGTTTTCATCCTTTGCAGTACTTTTTTACTGTTTTTTTAACTATCAGGTTTACATCAATTGATAGCAAATGCAACATGGAATGAGCCATTTTAGAA
Source organism: Marinifilum sp. (assembly GCA_025210415.1). Taxonomy (GTDB): domain Bacteria; phylum Bacteroidota; class Bacteroidia; order Bacteroidales; family Marinifilaceae; genus Marinifilum. The sequence continues at coordinate 9,422 of JAOARS010000354.1, forward strand.
AAGCCGATGCTGAAAATATTAGGCAGTGCGTCCCGATGAATTTGGGATTGCGCAGAAATGGTTCATGTTTTCACAATCGGTATTAAACATTGAAGATCCATTTTGTAAAAAAAATATTTCTTATTATACTGAAAATAAAAATATTGCACAGTGGCGAGCGACTGATGAACGATTGCTGTAGCAGCAAAATAAAAAGATGCTGATTAATAGCATTTACTTACTCTCGAAGCTTTGGGGATACTCATTTATAAATGATTTAAGTAATCTTTTGGCATGATGCTCGGCGCTAAATTTACATCTGAAATATTGCAATCCCTGATTCACAAATACAGTAAAGGTGATATTGCTTAATTTGTTGGTTGTGAGTAATTTCTTCAAAACTCTTATTAAGAACTGTTATAAATATCTTTTTTTTGATAAAAAAACTCACCTCCGAGGGTTACCTTTTCTGTTTTAAAGGAATACATAAGTATAGCAAGATTTGTTTGAAAATGATTTTACTGAATCTGGGAATGATCAATTTAATAATTGAAATAAGATAATTGAATGGAATTTAACAGGTAGTAAAAATCAGTCATTAAGTAATCTAGAAATAATTTCATTCTAAAAATCGTGAAATGAAAATATGCAGATTTTGCGAATGATTGGAAAAAAGAAACAAAATTTAGTTAATAAAAACAAGATGAGAAAATTATTTGTAATTGGTGTGTTCTTGTGTTTACACATTCACCTTTCAGCGCAAACACAAGTAGGGGGTGCAGATAGCCCACTGTATTTCAAAACTGATAAAGTTGGAATTGGGACTGAATATCTCACAGTATGTCGAAATGGACGCCAAACTTCTACAAAAGATGAAGAACTCACACG
>JAOARS010000355.1 GCA_025210415.1 Marinifilum sp.
ACTATAACTCCTACAGTTACAAACTAGGTTTTTACTTTTTCTTTGGTCTCTTAGTACCATACTTAGAACGACGCTGCATACGACCTTCTACCCCTGAAGCATCAAGAGCACCACGAACAAGGTGATATCTTACACCTGGAAGATCTTTTACACGACCACCTCTAATCAATACGATCGAGTGCTCTTGCAAATTGTGACCTTCACCTGGAATGTAAGCATTCACTTCTTTTCCGTTAGTCAATCTAACACGAGCAACTTTACGCATTGCTGAGTTAGGCTTCTTAGGTGTAGTGGTATACACACGCACGCAAACCCCTCTTCTCTGAGGACAAGAATCCAACGCTGGAGCCTTGCTCTTCTCTTGAAGCTTGGTTCTTCCTTTTCGAACTAACTGTTGAATTGTAGGCATATTAACAATTACTTTTTTAATTAAATATATTTTAACAAATTGGTTTGCAAAGGTATTATTTATTTACTAAAAACAACACTCGTCATGTTGATTTTTGCAAAAATCCCCTTGAAATCAGCGCACAAAGGTACAAAAAGCCTTTTAAAAGTCAAATACTGATCGAATAAAAAAATGACTGATTTTAAATTAGTTCCACCTTGCCACCACTCACCTCAGAAAAAATGCGGGATAAAAACAAAAATACGACCAAAAATCCTGCATGTCAATTATTTTCTACAAATAGCTTCAATGTATATTGTATCTTATTAAAAAGTTAATTAATTTGGTAAGCCTTAAAATCGGGTACTAACCTAATTCCTGATTTTTTGACACTTAAATTTTTATACAAACCCAAAAAAAATACAATTATGAAAGTGTATCAATCAAATGAAATTAAGAACATCGCCCTCATTGGCAACGCCGGCTCGGGTAAAACTACCCTTGCCGAGTCTATGTTGTTTGAAGGCGGTGTTATTACAAGACGCGGAAACGTGGAAGATAATAACACCGTTTCTGATTACAATCCTGTAGAACATGAATACGGCAACTCTGTATTTTCAACAGTATTGTACACAGAATGGTTAGGAAAAAAAATCAATTTTATTGATACTCCTGGTGCTGACGACTTTTCGGGTGGTGTAATTTCAGCTTTAAATGTAACCGACACAGGTTTAATGCTTATTAATGCTCAACATGGCGTTGAGGTTGGTACTGAAATTATAGGACGAAGAGCTGCAGCATTAAACACTCCTCTTATTTTTGTGGTGAATCAATTGGATCACGACAAAGCAAATTTTGATCAATCAATAGAATCAGCAAAGACCAATTTTGGAAATAAAGTTTCAATTGTACAGTATCCCGTAAACGTTGGCGTAGATTTTAACGCAGTTGTAGATGTTCTTAAAATGAAAATGTATCAATGGGGACCTGAAGGTGGAGAACCTGAGATTCTTGACATTCCTGATTCTGAAAAAGAGAAAGCTAACGAATTACACAATGAACTTGTAGAATCGGCTGCTGAAAATGATGAAGCTCTTATGGAATTGTATTTCGATAAGGGAACACTAACTGAAGATGAAATGCGTGAAGGAATGAAAAAAGGTATGATCGCCGGAGATTTATTCCCTGTATTCTGTATTTCAGCTAAAAAAGATATGGGCGTTCGTCGCTTAATGGAATTTATCGGCAATATCGTTCCTTTCGTTACAGAAATGCCTGCCATTCCAACGGTTAGTGGCAGAGAAGCTAAGTGTGACGTAAATGCTCCAACATCCCTATTTGTATTTAAAACTTCCATGGAACCGCATATTGGTGAGGTAAGCTATTTTAAAGTAATTTCCGGCAGCATAAAAGAAGGTGATGATTTAACAAATATCAACAACAGCACTAAAGAAAGATTATCACAATTGTATTTGGTTGCAGGACGAAATCGCGAAAGAGTTTCTGAACTTGTAGCTGGTGATATCGGTGCAACAGTTAAATTGAAAAACACTAAAAACAATCATACCCTAAATGGTAAAGATTGTGATTTCACATATAAAGAAATTGAATTCCCTGAACCAAAATACAGAACCGCTGTTAAAGCTCAGGAAGATGGAGATGAGGAAAGATTAGGTGAATTACTACATCGTATTCACGAAGAAGATCCTACAATTCTTATTGAGTACTCCAAAGAATTGAAGCAGATTATCCTTCACGGACAAGGTGAATTCCACATGAACACATTAAGGTGGAGGTTACTGAACAATGATAAGATGGAAATTGAATTCCTTGATCCTAAAATTCCTTATCGCGAAACCATTACCAAACTGGCACAGGCTGATTATCGTCATAAAAAACAATCAGGTGGTTCAGGACAGTTTGGAGAGGTTCATATGCTTATTGAACCATACACCGAAGGCATGCCAGATCCTACAATGTACAATGTTAATGGCAAGGAGCTAAAGGTTAACCTAAGAGGTACTGAAGAACATGAATTAGACTGGGGTGGGAAATTAATTTTTTGCAACTGTATTGTTGGTGGTGCTATCGATACAAGATTCCTTCCTGCTATTTTGAAAGGAGTAATGGAAAAAATGGATGAAGGCCCATTAACTGGTTCTTACGCTCGCGATATTCGCGTTGTAATTTATGATGGTAAGATGCACGCGGTTGACTCCAATGAAATTTCGTTTAAACTTGCAGGTCGTCATGCATTTAGTACTGCATTTAAGAATGCCGGCCCTAAAATTCTTGAACCTATCTACGATGTAGAAGTATTGGTTCCTGAAGACAGAATGGGTGATGTAATGAGTGATCTTCAAACTCGTAGAGCAATGATTATGGGTATGGAAGCTGAAAAAGGATTCCAGAAGATTATTGCTAAAGTACCATTGAAAGAAATGAATCGCTATTCTACTTCATTAAGCTCACTAACTGGTGGACGTGCTCAATTCTCAATGAAATTTGATGGATACGAAAAAGTACCTGGTGATGTTCAGGAAGAATTATTAGCAGCTTACGAAGAAGAAACTGCTGAAGCATAATTGTATTATTTTTATAAATCTGAAACCGTCTCTTTGTGAGGCGGTTTTTTTGTAAGCAAGAGTATGATAAAAAAAACGATGCAGTTTTACTGCATAAAAAAAGTCTTGACCTTATTATAAAAAGTCAAGACCTTTTTTAAAAAACATCAAGACTTAAAAAAATAAAGTCTAGACCTTTTTTATCGAAAGTCTAGACTTTTATTTCAACAAGTCAAGTATTTATTAACCAGAGTTCGATTAAAAATATTGTCACAGTTTGCACTGATTTTGAGTAGAAAATTTCTCAAATTTCCGAAGAAATATCGGGATATTTCGAGGGGATTTGAGGAAATTTATGCCAAAAGCAGGCAAATTCTTTGAAAAAATCATCTTCATCCAATCTTCACTTTAAAAACTCTTCAAAATATCCTGATTTTCTGTGATAGATATTTTTAATCGA
>JAOARS010000031.1 GCA_025210415.1 Marinifilum sp.
CTAATATCTGAATAATGCTGTTGAATAAATTCGAGATTGGATTGAAGATTATCTATATCTATTTTGATTTCACTATTCAAAAGTTGATTTTTGATTTGTTCGGTTAATTCAAGAGTTTGTTTTGAGTGAATTCTCGAATTATCTATTTCCTTGTTATTTAATGAATGCAATAGCCTGAAACGAGCCACAAGTAACTCTGCATTTTCATATTCATGATTATAAACTTCAGGAAATCCCTCGAAAAGATAGGTAGCAATTTCTTTATTGCTTTTTGTGTTGTAATCTTCTTTCAGTTTTAGTAAATCAGAAACCAATTGATTTGATCGATTGATATAAAATGCCGATTTTTCGCGAAACTTTGGATCTTTGGTAATTTGATAATTATAGAAGTGGTCGATACCATTTTGCAGTAAACTTTCGTGTACGCGCAAACCATTAATCATGATACTAAAAGTTCTGCTGGTACTAAAGAAAAAGCTTGAAGTAAAGCTTAGTACTAAAATACTTAATAGTGTTAAAATCGTTAAAAGCAGAAGTTTGGATTTAATGCTCCAATCTTTAAACTTTTTGATGATAAAATGCATAATATTTTTGGGTGTTTAAATTTTAGATGTTAAAATGAAAAAAAAACTATTTTATGAATCACGGTAATGTTACGATTTTTTCAATGAATAGTTACTTTTCTATCATGAATAAAATGTTTTTATCCGTGAATTAAATTCAGAAATTAATTTCAAAGTGATTGTGTAAATCGATAATCTTGAATTTATCGCAAAAAATATCCTTTATTTTGTTAGTTAATTTTGCATGTAAGCTGTTAAGACTTTCAACAGGTTTGCTAGAAATAAACCAAAATCAACTACTATATTGGCAGTAAATTTCATTTGGAACAATAATTGATAAACGAAGGCGTAAATATTTATAAAACATACAAATCAAGAGGCAAAAATAATTTAGTCCCTAAGAAACATAGATTTGGAATTAATCTAAAGATTTAAGTATCTAATATCAAGTTCTTTAGGTGCAACATTGCTAATTGCTCCAAAAAAGAGTTCAACCCTTGATTCGCATTATACAATTATTTTTTATAAAATTAGCCAAATCCTAAACAAAGATTAAAATGCATAGAATTTTACTTACTCTTTTGCTTATTCTTATACAGTTTAGCTCGATGAGCCAAAACAAAGAGCTGAAGAAATTATACTCTAAAGGAAAATACGATCAAGTAATAGAAAAAGCGCAAACTTTATTAGCTGAAAATAGTTCTGATCCTGATTTAAATTCAACTCTTGGCAGAGCTTATGCCAACTTGAAACAGTTTACAAAGGCGATTCCATATTTAAAGAAATCTATATCAAACGAAAGTGTTTCTGAAGAAACAAAAACTTTGAGTAAAGCATTCTTGGCCAAGTGCTATTTTGTAATTGGAGAAAAACAAAAAGCCGTTTCATTACTAAAAGAGTGTCAGAATGGCAGAGGTTCAAAAGAATCTCAACGTTTTGTGCATAAATATTTAAATCAGTTTCAAACAGGAATTTATTATAAAGCATGGGAGGTTGTTGAATCAGACAAAATTCGATTTCATTTCCAAGACAAACAGAAAGTGCAGAATGCTGAATCTTATATGGAGCGTTTTAAATTGAATTACAGTAGAATTGTGTCGTTTTATGAGGTTGAACCATTAAAGAAAGTAGATGTATTTGTTTGGGCTGATAGAAATGAAGCGTTTCGGAAATTTAATCGAACTTTAGGTTTCTCTAATTCCGATTTGTGTATTATTAATGTTTGGGATAAGCAGAAAGATGATTACGAATTATGCCATATGATAACACAAATGGTTATTAAGCCTAAATTTAAAAGTTTACTTGTAGATAAAGGTTTGGGAGTTTATTTCGATACTATGGATAAAAACCTGTTTGCTATTGCCAGAAAAATAATCCCGAAAGATAAGTTTTCATTCCTGGAGCTATGGGAGGAACCAACCCGATATGAAAGAAATTTGAGTTATCCGGTAGGAGCTGCTTTTATAGAATTTTTATTGAATAAAAAAGGGAAAACTAAACTAAAGGAATTTTTAAAAATTCAGACCATTAAAAATGGGGAAGAGGTTTATCCTGATTTTGAACAGTTGGTGAAGACTTTTGAGGCAATGTTAATGCGTTGATTATAGATTCTATGTAAATAAAACCATTTCTTATAGATATCTGGATAAGGAATTTTTTCATTAAGTGGTGTAATACCAAAACGGACAACAAATGGGCTATAAAAAACAGCTTCTTTTGTCCTTATTCTTCGTTAAAAAAGATGCGACGTAGAACAATTATGCCCCAACTTTATAATATGTAGGATATGAGCTGTAATTCTAAATCTAATGAAGATTACTGTTTAAATAACTAGCTATTAAATGTGAGTTCGGTGTAAGAAATTGACTGAAGACTTTAATTTGCCAATTGTTATATTGGATTTAATCAAAAAGTATCAAGTACAAAGCATCAAGACACAAGACATTGTGCCGGATAGAGTCTTAAAAGTTTTTTATTGTTGATGCTCTCACTAAAGTGAGGGTATCAATTGTAAACCACAATGCAGAAAATACAGTTTTGTTTTCATCAACTGAGAGCATCACTTGGAGTGATACCCTCAGGACATATATAAACCCCTCTTTTATTATAACTACTTACAATTTAGGCTTAGATCGAATTCACGTTATTAATAGTGATTTTTGTGTTTTTCAACTTGTTTGGAATTAGCCTTTCAAAAACATACCAGTACAGGGAGTAATGGGTAAGAAATCAGATGTATAATATCGATTGTGAAAATATATGAGCAACCGCTTCGTAAACTCGTACTGCCTAACATTTTCTACATCGGGATACTATTTTCCAAAATGGCTCATTTAATATCACATTTGGTATAAGAAGATAGATTCATTCCAAAATTGCAATCTGGAGTATTATTGAGACTCAGAGTGTATGCTCTTTTACCCTACGAGTGCATGGTTTAAATGATGACGAGTGCATAGTTTCGTTAGCAACGAAAGCATAATTACGATGGTTTCGTAAGTAGAATTCCAATTAAAACAACCTTACAATAGTTAAAGCATTGCTACATGGGAGCAAGAAACCAAGAAGGATGAATTGTTTCAAGAATTTAAGGCATCACACATTAACATTCTTTTTCTTTTTGAAGTACTTGTTAATGGTTTCAAGCAATTTTTTTTCATCAAAAGGTTTGGCAATAAAATCGTCGCAACCGGCCTCAATGCTCTTGCTTTTATCTTCTCTGAATGCATTTGCAGTTTGAGCAATAATTGGAAGGTTATCACGCATTTTCTTGATAGATTGAGTTGCTTCCAATCCATTAATATCAGGTAATCTTAAATCCATTAAAACGAGATTAATGGTAGGATTTCTTAAACTAAGTTCAATTGCTTTATTGCCCGATATCGTATGAAGAATTTTTACTTTTGTAGGCTTTAAAGCTGCTTCAATGTATTTGTAGTTTGTTTCGTCATCTTCAACTACTAAAATCAGCTTATCATCCCATTTATAATCTTTTTTTCTCGGTTTTTTTTTAATCTGTATGTTTTCTGTATCAACAGGTTTGTATGGAATTGTAAAGAAGAATGTGGTTCCTTTATCTTCGGCAGTTGCCATTCTGATTCTACCACCCATTAACTCAACAAAGCCTTTCGAAATGGCCAAGCCAAGGCCTGTTCCACCATATTTTCGGGTAAACGACTCTTCAACCTGACGGAATCGTTCAAAGATGATATTTTGCTTCTCTTTCTGAATTCCAATGCCCGTATCTTTCACATAGAATTCCAGGAAATCATCCTCAAGTAATTTATAGCCAAACTCAATAAAACCTGTAGAGGTGAATTTGAAAGCATTATTTAATAAGTTTGAAAGTACTTGGCGAAGTTTTCTCTCTTCTGTTACAACCAAAGTTTTTTCATTTGGCAATGATTTTATAACTCTGAATTCAATCTCATCATCAGCAATATTATCCTTACTGAATTGTATGTGCAAATCATCTAAAATGGAGTTGATTGAACATTGTGATTCTTTGATTATGGTTTGTCCTGCATCTAGTTTAGAGATGTCAAGAATATCATTAATAATCTTAAGAAGTTGGTTAGAACTCTTATAAATGATATCTACATAAACATTTTGTTGTTCATCACTCTTGCCAGGTTTTCTCAACATATCAGCAAAACCAATAATGCCATTCATTGGGGTTCTGATTTCGTGAGACATATTTGCCAGAAATGCAGATTTTAATCGATCACTTTCCTCGGCCTTTTCCTTCGCTTTCAATAATTCATTTTGAGAATCGATGATAGGAGTGATATCATTAATGATAATCATAGATGATGTATCGAAAGGAACCATAAAGAATTCACAATGTCTTTGATTACCATTTTTAGTAGTAATATGAAATTCTTGTTTCTCTATATCGGTATTTTCCTGTTTTGCTTTCTCAATGGCAATTTGCCAGGTTTCTTTAACAGATTCTCTGTATTCTTCATCCGGATAACACTTCACATACCAATCTTCCGAAGTTCTGATATCATTTAAAGTATAACCAAACTGTTCGATAAACTTATCGTTGAAAAATTCGATGTTTCTTTTGTCATTGGTAATAACAATAGGAAGCGGCGATTTATGAATCATTTTCTTCAATCTTCGCTCACTTGAGATAATTGCTTGCTGAGCATTTTTTCTTTCTGTTATGTCACGAGCCGTTGAAAGAATTACATGTTTTCCCTGTAGAGTAACCAATTGATTTACTGTTTCCATTGGTGTTTTCTTACCATATTTTGATACAAATACCTGTTCGTTGGTAAATTGTTTTTCCCTGGTAAGTTTCTTTATAGAATCTACAATGTAATCATCACTTATATTTTCAATAAAATCACTTAAAGAAAGTTTTAGAAGCTCTTCGCGTGTGTAACCTAATAAAATACAAGCAGTATCATTTGCTTCGATTAATTTAGAAGATCCATCGCCTAAATACTCATTTACTAAAATAATATCGGTACTGCCGTTAATTAAGTTTCTGTACTTTTCTTCACTTGTGGCAAGAGCTGTTGTTCTTTCCTTTACTCTTCCTTCAAGTTTTTCGTTAAAAGATCTTAACTGTTCAGAGTAATCGTGAATTTCCTGATATTGTTCCCGAATGGTTTGTTCACCTTTCTCTCGTTCTTTAATTTCGTTTTGAAGTTTCGTATAAGTTTCAGTAAGTTCCGTTATAGAATGATTTAAAAGATTTTCTTCACTAATTCTTCTAACCGATCCATGCCCCTGGCCTTGATAGATGGCTTGAGCTTTGTAAATAAAATTCTTTATTGGCCTCGATATACTATCAGATATAATGTAGGTAATGGCAATACAAACCAGTACAATAAAAGCGGAAATAATGGTAAACCAAAGCAATGTTGTTTTATGCATTTCGGTAGCTTCCTTGTAACTTGAATTTGCTTTGTTTTCAGCAAAATCAGTCATTACTTTGGTTTTTTCTTTCAGCTTATTTAGGTGGGTTGCAGCAATGCCATCAACCATTGTTTTTGCGGTAAGTTCTTTGCCACTAGCTTTTAGATCAATAATTTTGTTTCTAATATCTTCCCACTCAACAAAAGTATGGTAAGCAATACCAACATCTCTTTTATCACCTAAAAATCTGTTGAACACAGTATCAAATTCCGTCATCACTTTTAGGTGGTACAGGTTAATGGTATCAATGGCCTGATCGAATTCCTCCTGAGTATTTGCCAACAAGATATCTTTCATTGCACTTTCCATGATTTGAATGTGTGTATTGATATCTCTTACACTATTGCTGACAGTATAGGTGTGAGTATAAATGAATTCCGACTCTGATCGAAGTTTTTTTACCTGGAAAATAGAGAGGACGAAGAATGATACCGTAAACAGTAAAATAAGTCCGAACCCGGCAAGCACTCTCGTACGAAATTTTAACTTATTAAGCATCTAGCTTTAACCTGTATTTAGTGTATAATTAGTGGTTTTTCAGCAACAAAAACCAGTTGCTTTCAGTTCTAAGTTAGTTATTCCGTTGAATTTACACAAGATTTTTGATTAAGAGCTTATTATTTCTTGCGTAGAGAGGAATTTATTCAACAAAAAAAAGCAGCTCAAAATGAGCTGCCTATGAAATATAATCAGTTGTATTTTGATCTATACGATTCCCGAGAATCCCATAAAAGCCATTGCCAGTAAACCTGCAACAATAAGAGCTGCAGGAGCACCTTTCATACCCTTAGGAAGTTCTACCAAATCAAGATGTTCTCTAAGTCCGGCAAATAGCACCAATGCCAAACCAAAACCAACTGCCGAGGCTGCTGAGAATACAACAGCTTCAACAAGGTTGTAGTCTTTCTGGATGGTCATGATGGCAACCCCAAGAATAGCACAGTTTGTGGTGATCAGTGGTAAGAAAACACCCAATGCCTGGTACAATGCAGGACTTACTTTCTTTAGCATGATTTCAACCAGCTGTACCAATGAAGCAATTACCAAAATAAAGGTAATGGTCTGCATGAAGCCAATATTATAAGGATTCAAGATATAGTTTTGAATCAGGTAAGTTACAATTGTTGCCAGAACCATTACGAATGTAACAGCACCAGTCATACCTACTGCTGTTTCCACTTTTTTCGAAACCCCAAGGAATGGACAAATTCCAAGGAATTGCATCAATACTACGTTGTTAACGAATATTGCTGATATAATAATTACAATAAATTCCATGTTTTTCCTCCTTAAGCTTTTCTTAGTTTGTCAATAAATGCGATCAAGTATCCAAGTGCGATAAATGCTCCTGGTGCCAATACAAAAATCAACATACCATAATTTTCACTGTATAATGTTATTCCAAACATTTTTCCTGCTCCGAAAAATTCGCGAACAGCTCCTAGCATGGTTAAAGCCATAGAGAAACCAAGTCCCATACTCGCACCATCAATAATTGAAGGAACTAATTTGTTCTTAGATGCAAAAGCTTCGGCACGACCCAATACAAGACAGTTTACCACGATCAATGGAATAAATACACCCAATTGTTCGTGTAGGGCAGGAGCATAACCTGCCATGATCAAATCAACCATGGTTACGAATGATGCAATGATTACAATAAATGATGGAATCTTTACCTTATCAGGAATTTGGGAGCTAACAAGCGAAATAACGATGTTAGACATGATTAGTACAAATGTTGTAGCCAATCCCATTCCCAGTCCGTTAATAGCCGATGAGGTTACACCAAGTGCAGGACACATACCCAGAAGTAGTGTAAATACAGCATTTTCTTTAAAAAATCCTCTTAGAAAAATTTCTTTATTCTTCATTACTTGGTTCCTCCTTCCATTTGTTTGTTATACTCAAGGTAAGCAGTCTGAACAGCTTCAAGGAATGCTCTGGAGCTAATTGTTGCTGCAGTAATTGCATCAACATCACCACCATCTTTGCTTACGGTTAGGTTATTCGATCCAGGATTTTTTCCAATAATTGAACAACTTGCTTTTGCAGGATCAGTAGTTTTAAACCATGGTTCCATTTTTGTTCCCAATCCTGGAGTTTCTTTGTGCTCCAATACCGAGTAGTTGTTAATCGAACCATCAGGTTTGAATCCAACCATAATCCAGATGTAACCTGAGAATCCGTTGGCAGTGTAAGTTTTTACCGCAGTACCAACCAATTCATCTCCTTTTTTAGCTGGGTAGAATTCTAAAAGATCACCAGAAGGCATCTCAACCGAATACATTTCCTCGCTAGGATTGTTATCAAATGCAGGAACAACTTCTTTAATTGCTTTTAATTTCTTAGCCAATTTTGCAGCGGCGATAGGCTCTTTGGTTAACTCATAAAGTCCACCTAATGCAGCTGAGGCAACTAGTGTTACAATAAATAACACCAGAACCATGTTTATAAATGTAGATTCTTTTTTACCAGCCATGATTATTTCCTTTTTTCGCCGAAACGCTTAGGTTTAACATACACATTAATTAGCGGTACAAATGCATTCATAATCAGAATTGCAAATGAAACTCCTTCAGGATATGCTCCAAACACACGAATTACTACGGTTAGAACTCCAATTCCGATACCGTAAATAATCATTCCTTTGTTCGACATAGGAGAAGTTACATAGTCGGTTGCCATAAAGATACCACCCAATAGCAAACCACCAGTTAGAATGTGGAATAATGGTCCGGCATAAGCTTCAGGGTCTACCATATGAAGAATTCCTGTGAAAATGGCTACAGAACCAATTACCGATACAGGAATGTGCCATGTAATGATCTTTCGAATCAGCATGTAAATCAATCCCAGAACTAAAGCAGCACCAGCAATTTCACCCATCGAACCTCCCATGTTTCCAAGGAAAAGATCCATGTTTGATGGAATTTCCGACATTAATTTAGATAATGGCTGTCCACTATTTAATCCTTCTTTAATGATCGCAAGAGGTGTAGCTCCTGTTTCAACATCAATATAACCTGAA
>JAOARS010000032.1 GCA_025210415.1 Marinifilum sp.
ATATTGTGCTGCAGGAAATGGATTGATTCCTAAATCCTGCATTTCCTTTAGGGAATTTCTTCTAATGATCTCTTGTTCACTAAGTTCTAACGCATTCATCTTGTTCTCAATAAAGTTTATTCGGGTGCAAAGATATAATAACCTGAGTTCGAATAAAAATATTTACAAAGTTTCACATATTTTTTAGTAGAAATTGTTTCAGATTTTTGAAAAATTATAGGAATAATTAGGAAGCAATTGATGCAGAAGAAATAAGGTGCTTATGGGCCAATGCTTAATATTAACAGTTAACTGAATAATTATATTTGAGTCCATATTGAATCATTTTTGAGCCAATTGAGCCAATTATGAGCCAATCAGCTTATAAGTTGTTCCTGCCCCCACATCTCCAGACCTTTCCAATATTTCAAATTTCTCAATTAATTCGGTCAAGTCTCTAGTTGCTGTTGCTTTAGACACTTCACATACTTTCTGATATATTTTGTTAGTTATCTGTTTGTTTTCTTTTAGATATTTAACAGCTTTTATTTGTCTTGTACTCAGCCCTTTTGATATCAAACTCTTTTCGTTAAATTGATTTTTTAAAATTGTTACACTAATTCCACCAGAAGAATATTCAATTAATGGTTCAGGTAATCCTGCCTTTTTACATTCATTGATAATTTTAATTGTTCCTCGTCCCCATGCTTCAATTAATCCACCTTTAAAGAATGCGCTTGCAAGGATAGGATTGTGAGGACGAGATGAATGTTTCTTTTTCAGATCCTCAAATGTCAAATCTTCAGGTAATGAACCTTCATTCCAAACAATCATTTTATCATCGTAAACACTTATTTGAATTGGAGCTCCCATATAATCTCTGTGGATAATTGCATTCAAAATAACCTCACGAATTGCTTCATAAGGATATTCCCAACTTTCAATTCGTTGTAACCCTTTATACGAAATTGGGGAAATAAAGAACTTTCGATCAAGAACTTCTAAGGTTTTATCCGCAAGTTGAAAAGCGTTTCCTTCAATTACTTCCTGAAAACGCAAGTCATCATCTGTTTGTCCAAATCGCCCAATTTTTATAAAAGCATTTATAAAAAATCGACATGGATTCTTCCCAAATAAAAGTATTGCTGAACGTTTGAGGTTTCTGCCTTCTAGTAATAGCAAGTTATCAAGAATTTGCTCTAAATTTTCTTCTTCGGCAATAAATGGTAATCTTTTACTTGCAATTGCACCTTTCTTAAAGGCTTCGATTGCAGAAAAATCAACATCTATAAAATTAGCTCGTGGTTCAATAACATCGTCCCATGTTTTGCCAGCTTTCTTAAGCAGAAAATTATTTAAGGTATTTCCTTTAAGTTCTTGTTTTGTACTTCCACTTCGGTAGTGATATTTGCCTTGATAAGAAATAAGCACATCATAAGGTTTTACATCAATTTCAATGAAATCTTTTCCGTCTTCGTTTTTCAAATCTACATCACAAATAATTCCAAGTTGAGTTTGAATTTTGTTAGGTATGTCTTCCATTAATCTTTTTGAATTTGCTACACCAACAATCCTCCCCTTATCATTTTTGCCAATGGTTATTTTCCCACCTTTTGCATTTGCAAAACCACAAATCCATTTCAGATATTCATCCCTCCAGCTTTCTTTCCATTCTATATTTTGATTTTCGACCATAGTTATTTCAATAATTTCTTATAATAGCGATTCCGCTGTTTAAACATTTTTTCAAAATAATCAATTTTGGAATCCCGATAATCGAATATAACAGGAGGATTTTCAGAACGTTGAATTCTTCCAATATATTGAATTAATTTACCTTCAAAAGCAAAGGGATAAACAATAAAAAGACACTCAAGATTACTAATATCAATACCTTCTCCAAAATATTGACCTGTCGAAATTACAATTTTTAAATGACCTTGCTTTATTTGTTCGATTTTACTTTTTCTTGAACTTTCAGAATCTCCTCCATGAATTGTTATTGTTTCATATTTATCCTTTAAGTACAGGTTCAAAATATCAACATGAGCTTTCCTTTCGGATAAAATTAATATACTTTTAAAGCGATTTACATTATTTTCAATATCTTTTAATATCAACGAATTCCGTTGGGTATCATGAACAAGAATTTGAGAAATGGTTTCGTATTTATCTATCTTATAATCGAAAGGAACAAAAAGGTCAGTTTTCTTTATATTTATTTCGGTTTTAATATTTTTTTCAGCCAGGTAATCTGTCTGATTAACTTGATGTAAAATATTCCCAATAAAAATAAAAATCAGCTTTTGGTCATTGTTTTTTCGTTTTGGTGTGGCAGTTAAACCATACAGGTAAAAAGCATTAAAATTCACAATTGCTTCTCGGAATGATTTTGCAGGGATATGATGACATTCATCAATAATAATTGTTCCAAATGCATTCGATATTTCAGAATAATCCTCAATCCGAGATAGTGTTTGAATCATAGCAATTGTTATATGCTTGCCTATTTTCTTTTTTTGCTTGCCTATTTGTCCGATTTCCTTTTTCGGAATTTTCAGAAAGTCCTGAATTCGATCAATCCATTGGTCAAATAACTGTTTACGATGTACAATTATTAAGGCTGGTTGTCGTTTTTCTGTAATTACTTCAAGTCCAATAACAGTCTTTCCTGAACCTGGTGGTGAAACAATAACACCAAAGTCCTTTTCTCTAACTTTTTCTAGAGCTATTTCCTGATGATCTAACAACTCAATATTCGAATCAAAATCAATTGTTTCTTTCTTTTCTCTTTTATCAATGATTTTATAAGGAATTGATTCTTTATTGCAAAATTGTACTAAACTTGCAGAAAATCCCCTTGGAATCATTACCTCATTCTCTGATTCTTCAATTAGTTTGAAAAACTTTTCAGTATTAAAAACACTTTTACCAAGATTCTTTTTCGCCAAATAATCTGAATTATAGAAATTCAGTTGCTCTCGTAAAAACACAATTAATTTTTGACTTAACTGATTTCGTTTCAGATAAATCTGATTACTAATTATAATTTCAAGCTGATAATTGGTTTTATCTTTTTGAGAAGATGTTGCAAATACTTCCTGAGGTTTTGTATTGAAAAAGTTCTCATAAAGGTCTTTTAGTTTTTGAATTGGAACTTTCTCAATAGTTTCTAAGTACTCCCATTGGTCTGAATAGGATTCGAAAGTTTTAGAATTTATGAAACACGAGTTACCATGTTTTAAAGATTTTCCCTGTAGTGGAAGAGCAATAAGGTTTCCCATACCTTTGCCTGAATGATAATCCTGATTTGGAAATAATCGGTCAAAACTTGGTTCTTTCTCGAAATGGGACATTATATTTGAATGCCTTAATAACTCAAACATTATTTTTCGACTTTGTTCAGCAGGAAATGCTTGTTCAAAGAATATCCATAAATGCCCACCGTTACCAGACCTTGAACGTTCAATATATGAAGGTAATCCGTATCTTTGACAAGATTTATGAAGCTTTAAGATAGTTTCTTGCCAGTTTTGTTTGTCAAAATCTACAGCAATAAAAAAAGAAGTGTTATCTTCTAATAAAGGATAAATTCCATTTGTTTCCTTACCTGATAAATGAATCTTAATAGCCTTATCATCAAAAGGTAAGTATTCCTTATTTTTATAATCTTTAAATGTGCCTCCTTGTGCTTTATGTTTGTTGTAATCTGTCCAATCAACCTTATAGGCAGGTATGTAACCACTTTTACCTTCTTTTTTCCATCGAACAGCATAAATATCAGTTCTCCCTTTGAATAAGGATTTAAATAACTTGATATTTATTACCGTACCTGTCATATTTACAAATATAGATTTCTTATGTGGGTTGGGAAAATAACTCTTTTTTAATATTACATTTGGTGTTATTTGAGAAGCAGATAACGAAAGGTTATGCTTAACAAATCAGAAATGAAGTGGAAGATTTATTGCGATGCTTCGTTAATAATCTTTAACTATCAGATTGATAGCAGCTTATATTTTGAGGTGTGATTTCGTAATAACTTGTTCTTGAGCGCCTTGCAAATCAAACTAATGGACAATGACTAAAAATTAGCGAACTGTTATATTGAGAAGAGATATTTATTTTTTAATATTGCAGCATGAATTATTGGTATTTAGATTGAATAAAAATAATAAGAGGGATGAAAAGCAAATTAAAAACATTCTGATTTTGACTGCTAATTCAATCCTTTTCGAATACCTTTGCATGAACTGAAATTTTATTGCAAAAATTTATCTTGTTGTAGAGTTTTTAGCTTGATAATCAGGAGAGAATCTGATTGTCTGTTGAAATAGGGAGAAGTAGAAATGAAAATAAAAAGAAAGCCTGATTGGCTAAAAATACAATTGCCCAAAGGCGATGATTATGCATATGTAAATGGCATTGTTCAGGAACATGGTTTGCATACCATTTGTTCTAGCGGTAAATGTCCGAATGTAGGTGAATGTTGGGGGAATGGAACGGCAACTTTCATGATTTTGGGTAACATTTGTACTAGGGCATGTAAATTTTGTAATGTTCCAACAGGAAAGCCACTACCTGTTGATGCCAAAGAACCAAAACGTTTGGCACGATCAATTAAATTGATGAAGTTGAAGCATGCTGTGATTACTTCTGTAGATCGTGATGATTTGAAAGATGGAGGATCGGGCATATGGGCTGAGTGTATCAAAGAGATTAAAGTCACAA
>JAOARS010000356.1 GCA_025210415.1 Marinifilum sp.
GATGCAAGCTAAGTATTCGTACACCATAGAAAATCATACTACATGAAACGTATTTGTATCAAAATAGGATCAAATGTTCTTACCTTGAACAATGGCCAAATCGATAAACAAAGAATAAAGAACATTGTATTCCAGATATCTAAACTGCAAAAGTTAGGATATCAATGCATATTAGTCTCATCGGGGGCGATAGCAGCAGGGAGAAGCAAAATAAAATTGGATCAAAAAACAGATACTATATCTGCACGTCAGGTATGGTCCTCAGTCGGACAGGTTGAATTATTAAATATCTATTCAAAATTTTTAAATGAGCATAACTTAAAATGTGCACAGGTATTGGTAAGCAAAGAGGATTTTAGGACCAGGGAACACTATCTGAACATGAAAAACTGTATCAGTTCTCTCCTATCCAATGATGTTTTACCTATTATAAATGAAAATGATGCTGTTTCGGTTACAGCCTTGATGTTTACCGATAATGATGAGCTATCCGGATTAATTGCTTCCATGATGGACTGCAAAGCCCTTTATTTGCTAAGTAATATTAATGGTATTTATACCGGCAATCCTGATGATCCAGAAACAAAATTACTGCGAACAATTAATGGAGACATCAACCGATTAAAACAGTACATCACCACGAAAAAATCCAATTTCGGGCGTGGAGGAATGCTAACAAAATGCAGTATTGCTGGTAGAATTGCAAAATCAGGTATACCAGTACACATTGCCAATGGATCTAAGAATAATATTGTTCTAGATTTAATTTCTGACACAGTTAATGTATATCATACGGAATTTGTGGCTAGTAAAAAAGCATCAACAGTAAAACAATGGCTGGCAGGTTCAGATGGTTTCGAGAAAGCTATGGTAATTATTAATCAAGGTGCTGAAGAAGCTTTGAATTCAAACAATGCAACCAGTTTGTTACCAATTGGAGTAATCGACATTAAAGGCAATTTTGAAAAAGGAGATATTGTAAAAATCATCAATACTGAAGGTAAAGTTTTAGGTTTGGGTAAAACCTCCTATAACAAAAGCAAAGCTGAGGTTCACATTGGAAAAAGTGGTGCCAGACCTTTGGTGCACTACGACTACTTATTTCTATATTAATCATTAATTATGTGACACTTACAACTTATCGTCTCACAATTAAATTTAACCACTATGAATACGAAGGAGCAATTATATAAAATCAAGGAAGCATCCAGAAAAATGCCTCTTTTATCTGCTAAAAAAATTAATGATATTCTATTTAGCCTTTCCAGAGCAATTCAAGATTCCTATTCGGATATATTGCTGGCAAATCAGAAGGATTTAGATCGTATGTCGTTTCATGATCCTAAATATGACAGATTGTTACTAGATCAGGAAAGAATCATAGCAATTGCAAATGATATCGAAAATGTTGCCAAGTTAGAATCTCCACTTGGGCGTAAGATATCCGAAAAAACGCTTGAGAATGGTCTTCTTATCGAAAAAATAAGCGTTGCCTTAGGTATTGTTGGAGTAATATATGAAGCCAGACCTAATGTAACTCTTGATGTTTTTGCACTTTGCCTCAAATCGGGTAATGTATGTGTTTTAAAAGGAGGAAGTGATGCCATTCACTCTAATCAAGCCATAGTAAAAGTAATTAAAGAATGTTTGATCAATGAAAATATTGATCCGGAAATTATTCAATTGCTACCAGCCGACAGAACTGCCGCAAATGAATTGATGAATGCTCAAGGTATAGTAGATGTGTTGATTCCTAGAGGTTCTCAAAACCTGATTAATTCGGTCCGCGAGAACTCTAAAATTCCAGTTATTGAAACAGGTGCTGGTATTGTACACACCTATTTTGACAAAGATGGAGAGCTCGAAAAGGCAATAAATATCATTTATAATGCCAAAACAAGACGTGTAAGCGTATGTAATGCTCTTGACTGTCTGATTATCCATAAAGATAGATTAAAGGATCTGACAGCGCTTGTAAATAAGTTACAAATTAAGAATGTTGAAGTTTATGCTGATCAAGTTTCGTATGAAATACTTAAAGAATCATATCCTGAACAACTTTTACATCCGGCAAATGATGAATCTTATGGAACAGAGTATTTAAGTCATAAAATGTCAATTAAAACGGTAAATGATTTCGAAGAAGCATTGAATCACATTTATCAATACAGTTCAAAACATAGCGAAGCTATTATTAGCGAGAACAAAGACACCATAAACACCTTTTATTCAATGGTTGATGCCGCAGCCATTTACTCCAATACTTCAACTGCATTTACCGATGGTGCGCAATTTGGATTGGGAGCTGAAATTGGCATTAGTACGCAAAAATTGCATGCCCGAGGGCCTATGGCTTTAGAGGAATTGTGCTCTTACAAGTGGATTATCACTGGTAACGGACAAATAAGAGATTAAAATTTAAAACCCGAATGATCTGCGTTCATTCGGGTATTCTTACCAAATTTCATTTTTCATACTGAACATTTTTTGGTTTATATTGTAATTACTGAAAACAATAAACAAACATGAAAGACAAATACAACCTGATTTGGCTACGAAGAGACCTCAGGCTTAGCGATAATGCAGCTGTGCATCATGCTCTTCAATCAAATCGTCAGTTACTTTTCTACTTTAATTTTGATACCGAAATATTAGATCAACTCGAAAACCGTGCTGATGCAAGAGTAAATTTTATTCATAGCGAGTTGCAAAAAATCAATCATCAACTTGGCAAACTTGGATCTTCGCTAGTTGTGAAGCTTGGTCTGGCTCGGGAATGTATGACACAGGTTTTGCAAGAGTATCCTATAGCGAAGGTTTATGCAAATAAGGATTACGAGCTATTCGCTATTGATCGGGACAAAAGCATCGAGAATATTTGCAAATCGCAACAAGTAGAATTTCAGCTTTATAAAGACCAGGTAATATTCGAAGAACAGGAAATAACTAAAAAAGATGGCAAAGCATACACCATTTATACGCCATATATGAAAAAATGGCGGAGCGAATTCGATTCAACAGTTCATCAACCCTTAGAGTATAAGTTGAGCTCTTCGAATACTGCACAAATTGAATGGAAAAAAATGCCTTCCCTGGAAGATATTCGCTTTACCAATTCTTCCATTAAAATCCCTGCATTCAACTTATCTTCGGAAATGCTAAACAACTATGAAGCCCGAAGAAACTTCCCTGCTCTAAAAGCAACTTCAAATTTGGGTGTTCATTTACGATTTGGCACAATTAGTATCAGGAAAGCTGTACAAGAAGCTTTAAAAGGTGATGATCAGTTCTTAAATGAGTTAATTTGGCGGGAATTTTTCATACAAATACTGGCCAATTTCCCAAAAGTGGAAACCGAATGTTTCAAATCAGCCTATAATAATATGGAATGGATCAATAATGAAAAAGATTTTGAAAAATGGACAAATGGAAAAACAGGTTTTCCAATTGTTGATGCAGGCATGAGAGAATTAAAAGCAACAGGCAATATGCACAACCGTGTTAGAATGATTGCAGCCAGTTTCCTGGTTAAAGATCTTCTAATAGATTGGCGTTGGGGCGAGGCATATTTTGCCAATCACCTGCTTGATTACGACCTGGCGGCAAATAATGGCAATTGGCAATGGGTTGCAGGCTGCGGCTGCGATGCTGCACCTTACTTTAGAGTTTTTAATCCTACCGAACAACAAAAAAAATTTGATCCTGACATGGAGTATATTCGAAAATGGGTACCCGAATTTGGAACGGAAAAGTACCCTAAGCAAATGATAGATCATAAGTTTGCCAGAATTAGAGCTTTGGAAACTTATAAAAAAGCTTTGCAAAGTGAATTGATTTAATAACCTGCGTTGGAATAAAAATATGGTCGCAGTTTGATTGCTTTTGGCATAAATTTCATCAATTACCCTTGAAATATCCCGATTTTAAAACAAATCTGACTTTCTGTGACTGATATTTTTAATCCAACGCAGGTTAATAGCAATTATTCGTTTCATAAGCTATTTGCTTTTGTTACTTTTGGTTCCGAACAAATAAGCAAGGTCTAAATATGAACCAAATAACAAATTTTTATACTCAAAGAATAAACAACTTTCAGCAAGAAGTTAAACGGCTAAAAAAAACAAACAAAAAATTTTCCATGTTCCGATTGCTTAGTGCAATTGGAGCTTTTGTACTTTTTTATGTCATTCTCCCCTATTCCATGATTGCAGCAATTTTTGTGGCTTTAGTTTTGATTGGGTCACTTACCTATTTTGTTCGCAAGTACAGTAAGAATGAAAAGAATATCAAGAGACTCCTCAAATTGATTGAAATCAATGAAAATGAATTGAAATGCCTGGAAACAAGACACAGTTCATTGTATAGCAATGGTGAAGAATACGAAGTTCACAATCACCCTTACAGTTCCGATCTGGATATTTTCGGAGAGCATAGCATTTTCCAATTGATCAACCGATGCGTTAGCAAAAGTGGGAATGATATTCTCGCTACATATTTATCTTCGCCGGCTAGCAATGAAACAATTACGCAAAGACAGAAGGCAGTACAAGAATTAAGTTCTAATATTGATTGGAGACAGAACATTATTCAGTATGGATTGCAAAAAAAGCTAAAAACAGATGACCCAGACTATGTAAGCGAATGGGGAAAAACACCTAATCCATTTCATGGTAATAAAAAACTGTATTGGGTAATTTGCATATTGCCAATTCTTTCATTGGGAACTTTGGTTTACGCTTTCATTGGTTCAAGTATTCCTATTCTCATTTTATTAATGATTAGTATCGGAATTCACTACACCAATTTTAGAAAGGTTGGTATGGCACACAGCAGCACATCAAAACGGGCTGATATGTTGAATATTTATGCCCATATCATTAAAGAATTTGAATCGCAAGATTGGGAATCTGATAAACTGGAACAGTTAAAACAAAAACTTGCCAGCAATGGTATTAGCACCCACAAAAAAATCAAGAATCTATCGAAATTAATAGAGCTTTTAGATCAACGCTACAATATGCTGGTACAAATTCTTTTTAATACAATTTTCTTTTACGAATTACACCTGCTGTTCAGAATTGACAAGTGGAAAACCAAATACGGTACCGAAATTGAGAACTGGTTTAGTTGTATTGGAGAAATTGAGGCCTTAAGCAGTTTTGCAAACTTAAGTTTTAATCATCCCGATTGGGCTTTCGCCGATGTTACCAACAAGCATTTCGAATTGCAAATGGTAGATGCAGGGCATCCAATGATTGATGAAAACAAGTGTGTAGGCAACGATTATAAAATGGAGGGACCAAGTATGGTTCACATCATTACGGGATCGAATATGGCAGGAAAAAGTACCTTTTTGAGAACCATAGGCGTTAATGTAGTTTTGGCATTATCTGGTGCTCCGGTTTGTGCCAAAGAAATGTTGGTTTCGAATGTAGAGGTAAACACCTCTATGCGAATTAAGGACTCAATAGAAGAAAATGAATCATCGTTTTATGCAGAGTTAAAAAGAATTCAGCAAGTACTTGATAAGGTAACCAAAAAGGAAAATACACTTCTTTTACTCGACGAAATACTTCGTGGTACCAATTCAAAAGACAAGCATACCGGATCAGCAGCACTAATCAAGCAATTGGTAAAATACAATGCTGTTGGATTGGTGGCCACACACGATTTAGAGC
>JAOARS010000357.1 GCA_025210415.1 Marinifilum sp.
AACTATTAACTAAAATTTTTAAACTTATGGCCACCATTAGATTTCAAGCGTTAAATGAATTGCTTTCAAGACAGCCAAAATCGGTATCGTTGCCTTCCAATAAAGTAACCGATTATTACGCCGATTTAGTTTTCAATGTAGAATCCATGAGAAAGTATCTGTCTAAAGATGCTTTTAAAGCAGTTATGATTGCAAACCAAAAAGGAGGTTCAATCGACCGAAAAATGTCGGACGGTATTGCTTTGGGAATGAAATCCTGGGCAATTGAAAAAGGAGCAACGCATTATACGCACTGGTTTCAACCTTTAACCGATGGTACCGCAGAAAAACACGATGGTTTCATCGATTATGGTGATGGTGGTAATATGATTGAAAATTTCTCGGGTAAATTATTAGCGCAGCAAGAGCCGGATGCATCATCATTCCCATCGGGAGGTATTCGTCAAACTTTTGAAGCTCGTGGATATACTGCCTGGGATGTTTCTTCGCCTGCTTTTATTATAGGAACTACACTTTGTATTCCTACAGTATTTATTTCTTATACAGGTGAAGCACTTGACTATAAAACACCTTTGTTGAAAGCATTAGCTGCTGTTGATGAAGCCGCAGTAGATGTTTGTCAATACTTTGATAAAAATGTGACCAAAGTTCATGCTAACTTGGGTTGGGAGCAGGAATATTTTCTAATTGATGAGGCTTTGTACCAGGCTCGTCCGGATCTTGCTTTAACAGGACGTACCTTAATGGGACACTCTTCGTCTAAAGATCAGCAGTTGGACGACCATTACTTTGGCTCTATTCCGGAGCGTGTATCTCAATTCATGATGGAACTGGAATTGGAGTGTCACAAATTAGGAGTTCCTGTTAAAACTCGTCACAACGAGGTTGCCCCTTCTCAGTTTGAATTGGCTCCTATTTTCGAAGAAGCTAATCTTGCAAACGACCACAACCAGCTGGTTATGGATGTAATGAAAAGAGTTGCTCGCCATCATAAATTCCGTATATTGTTCCACGAAAAGCCATATGCCGGAGTTAACGGATCGGGTAAGCACAACAATTGGTCATTAAGTACCGATACTGGTGTTGTTTTAATGGCTCCGGGTAAAAATCCTAAAGGAAATATGCAATTCCTTACTTTCGTAGTAAATACATTAATGGCTGTTTATAAAAATCAAGATCTTCTTCGTGCATCAATTCTTACTGCATCTAATAGTCACAGGTTGGGTGCTAACGAAGCACCACCATCAATTGTTTCTGTATTCTTGGGTGATGAAGTATCTAAGATGTTGAAGAAAATCGTAGAGGAGGTTGGTGAAAAGAAAATGACTCCGGACGAAAAAACTGCTTTGAAATTAGGCATTGGTCGTATTCCTGAAATTATTTTGGACAATACGGATCGTAACCGTACTTCTCCTTTTGCATTTACGGGTAACCGTTTTGAGTTTCGTGCGGTAGGTTCTTCAGCAAATAATGCTGCTGCTATGACTGCTTTAAATGCAGCAATGGCTGTTCAGTTAAAAGATTTTAAAGCTGCAGTTGATAGGTTAATTAATGAAGGGATCAAAAAGGATGAGGCTATTTTCCAGATTTTGAAAAAATTAATTATTGAATCAAAACCAATCCGCTTTAACGGTGATGGTTATTCGGGAGCTTGGGTAATTGAAGCTAAAAAACGTGGTTTAACCAATATTACCAGTGTACCTGAATCTCTATCGAAATATCTTGATGCGCCTGCAAAAAGATCTTTGATTGAAAGTGGTGTAATGACAGAGAAAGAGTTGGAGGCTCGTGTTGAGGTTGAAATGGAAAAATTCACCATGAAAATTCAGATCGAAGCACGTGTGCTAGGTGATTTAGCAATCAACCATATTGTACCAACTGCTGTTGCTTATCAAACCAAGTTGATTCAAAATGTTCAGGGTTTAAGAGATATCTTCTCCGAAGAAGAATTTGAGGAATTGGCGGGAGCAAGGAAAGAGTTGATCAAAGAAATTTCAGGCCATATTTCTTCTATTAAAGCAAAAGTGAAAGGTATGGTTGAAGCTCGTAAAGAGTGTAATGTGATTGAGGACGGGCACAAAATGGCTTTTGCATATGATCAAAAAGTACGTCCATTTTTAGAAGATGTTCGTTACCACATTGATAAACTTGAACTTATTGTTGATAATGAAATGTGGCCATTGCCAAAATATCGCGAATTGTTATTTAATAACTAATTCAGACATAATATTTTTAGAAAAAGGATGTTCATATACAATGGACATCCTTTTCTGTTTTTGATAGGTTGTCAATAGAATAAAATATTTATTTTTATACTTTATAAATCGAACATATCATCTGATGAAACGAGCATGATTAAAATAATTTATTAAATACAAACGATAATGATTATTTTGACCTTGCGGCTTCCATCCGACAACTAATAGAAAAATATAAACGGATGAAAATTCTTTCTTTAACAGGATTACTCTGTATAATAGGCTTATTAATTTCTTGTTCTTCTCAGTCATACGTTAATCGTGGGAATAAAATGCTGGAATCCGGCAGGTATTTTCACGCTCAGGCCATGTACGAAAAAGCATATAAAAAAGAAAAGGATAGAGAGCGAAAAGCTGAAATTGCATTTATGAATGCAAATTGTTTTGATGAGATCAATCGACCTCGAAAAGCAGCATCTTGGTATCGAAAAGCAATTATGAATAGAGATACATTTGTTGATGCGGTAAAAAACCTTGGATATGCAGAATTGAAAAACTACAAGCTTGAGGAAGCGGAAGAAAACTTTTGGGAATATTTAGATTTGAAACCAGAAGCTGAACAAACAGATGATGCAGCAAAAATTCTCAAAAGAGTTTCTTATTGGGAAGAATTTCCTGGAAGATATAAGGTGGAATTGTTGAAGGAATTTAATTCATCATCCAGTGACTTTGCTCCAATTTATATGGGACAAGATACAAATGTGATCTTTTTTACATCAAACCGAAAATTGAAAGATAAAATCAAGAAAGATGGTGTAACCGGCGAATATCATACCAACTTGTTAGAATCTCACTATTCTAACGAAGTTGTTCGAAAATCAAGAAAAAAGAAAGGAAGAAAAGCCCAAACCAGAAAAATAATTACAGATACATATCAGTGGAGCAAACCATCAAGTGTTGGAGATACAGTTAATTCTGATTGGAATGAAGGTGCAGCTTGTTTTTCTTCAGGAGGAGATGTATTCTATTTCACCTCGTCCAGAAAAGTAAAAAAAGACAACCAGGGTACAAAGATTTTTGCTGTACAAAGACAAAATGGCGAATGGGGAAGAGTTGCAATGCAGGAATTGGTTCCTGATTCATTGTCGGTAGGCCATCCTTCCATATCATCTGATGGATTAATATTGTATTTCGTTTCTGATATGCCTGGTGGATTTGGAGGAAACGATATTTGGATGAGTAAAAAAAGCGGAAGTAGTTGGACTGAACCTCAAAATTTAGGTAAACCTATAAATTCCGAAAGAGATGAATTGTTTCCATATATCCGTGACAACGGCAACCTTTACTTTGCTTCCGATCGTGATGGAGGAATGGGAGGTTTGGATATTTATATGGCACAACGAACAGAGCTTGGAGTGTGGGAGGTTGAAAATATGAGATATCCAATAAATTCAACTGCCGATGATTTTGCAATTCATTTTCAACCTAACAATGAGAAAGGAATGTTCTCATCTTCTCGTAAAAGAGGAAACGATGATATATACAAATTTGATTATGTGCCACTACAATTCTCATTTTTAGGACAAGTTGTAGATTCTGAATCAAAAGTACCTGTCGAAAAAGCGAGTGTTAATCTGGTATCATCTGATGGAGAGCAAGTTGATGTAGAGACGGATGATCAGGGAAATTTTAATTTTGTATTAAAACCAGATTTGGATTACATAGCAATGGTTTCGAAAGACGGTTATTTAAATGGAAAAGAACAAACAAGTACTGTAGGAATTCAGGTTAGTCGAAACTTTAAGACGATGATAGAATTGAAACCAATTGAAAAACCAATCGAATTGCCTAATATTTTCTATGATTTTGGAAAATGGAGTCTTCGCGAGGAATCAAAAGAAGCCTTGGACGAACTTGTTGAAACCTTAAATGATAATCCTAAAATTACAATAGAATTAGGTTCACATACCGATTTTGTAGGAAGTGAATCTACCAATAAAGGTCTTTCTCAGAAAAGAGCGCAGTCGGTTGTCGATTATTTAATTGAAAATGGAATTTATTGGGATCGTTTGGTTGCACATGGTTACGGAGAATCACAACCGAGAGTAGTAAGCAAAGAAATTGCTGCTGAATATGATTTCTTATCTGAAGAAACAGTGTTAACAGAGAAAAATATCTGGCAATTTACTTCTGAGCAAAAAGAAATAGCAAATCAATTGAATCGACGAACCGAGTTTAAGGTTTTATCAACCAATTATGTACCTGGGCCTAATTCTAAAGTAAAACCAGGTACTTCATCTAATCAGTTGGGAAATACTTTAATTAAAGATTTAAATAAAGTTCAAGGAGTCTTTTATACAATTCAGATAGGAGCTTTTAGCAATAAAACTGTTCCTGCGATAATTCAAAATTTCAAAGTAGTTTTTAAAGCTCCGGTTAACGAAACTACTGCCAGGTATACTACTGGAATATACGATAGTTACGAAGAAGCAAAGTTGGAATCACAAAAGATCAGCAAGAAAGGAATTAAAGCTTTTGTAATCGCATACCATAAAGGGAAAAAGATTACCTTTGCCGAAGCTAAAAAATTGAAGGAGTAATATTGGTTTAAGATTGGCAAGTAGTTGTGGATGTTTTGCTTGAGAGCAGAAATGACTTTTGCCGTTTACCTTTTTACTTTTACCTTTTATTCTAAACAACCATGAGAAAAGACGAAAGATATAATCTTAGAGGAGTTTCGGCTTCGAAAGAAGATGTGCATAGCGCAATTAAAGACCTTGATAAAGGTTTATTTCCAAATGCCTTTTGTAAGGTGGTTCCCGATTACTTAACTGGTGATGATGAGTATTGTAACATTATGCATGCCGATGGTGCTGGTACAAAATCATCTTTAGCATACATGTATTGGAAAGAAACTGGCGATGTTTCTGTTTGGAAAGGAATTGCTCAAGATGCACTAATCATGAATATTGATGATTTGCTATGTGTTGGAGCAGTTGATAATATTCTTTTGTCATCTACAATTGGTAGAAACAAGAATTTGATACCAGGTGAAGTAATTTCTGCAATTATTAATGGAACGGAAGAGTTGCTTGCCGAATATGCAAAGCTTGGTGTAAATATTCATTCAACAGGTGGCGAAACTGCTGATGTTGGAGATTTGGTGAGAACAATTATTGTAGATTCTACTGTTACTTGCCGAATGAAGCGCGAGGATGTAATTACAAATGAGAAAATTCAGGCAGGCGATGTGATTGTAGGCCTTTCATCATCGGGCAAAGCAACTTACGAAACAGAATACAACGGCGGAATGGGATCTAATGGTTTAACTTCTGCCCGTCATGATGTATTTTCGAAATATTTGGCAGAAAAATATCCTGAAAGTTTCGATAATGCTGTTCCTGAAGATTTGGTTTATTCTGGAAATTGTAAATTAACCGATTCGGTTGAGGGGGTTGATATTGATGCTGGAAAACTGGTATTGTCTGCAACAAGAACATATGCTCCAATCGTAAAAAAAATATTAGATAAATATCGTTCTCAAATTCATGGAATGATTCATTGTTCTGGTGGAGCACAAACCAAGGTGATGAATTTTGTTGATAATCTGCATGTGATAAAAGATAACATGTTTGATGTGCCACCATTGTTCAAATTAATTCATGAGCAAAGCGGAACTGCTTGGGACGAAATGTACAAAGTATTTAATATGGGGCATAGATACGAATTGTACGTGCCACAAGAAATTGCTGAAGATATCATTGCTATCTCGAAAGAGTTTAATGTAGATGCTCAAATTGTAGGAAGATGTGAAGCATACGAAGGCAAGAAATTAACGATTAAAAGCGAGTTTGGAGAGTTCGTTTATTAATCGGGGATTACAGATATAAAAAAGTGCCACTCAAAATTTTTGAGTGGCACTTTTTTTAATCATTTATTTCGAAGCCCCATTCCTTAATCACTTTGGGCTCATCAGGGTACACAGCAAGCAATAAATTTCTGATGCTGCGAATTTCATTTGATATGAACTTCAAATCATTATTTTTTGAGTGATCAATAGATTGTTTTTTAGCACTTGGTTCTGATTCCAGATCTTTAAATTTTCTGATTTTTTTAGATTTTTCAACTAAGCGATCCATGTCAACAGCTCCATTCAAAAGACTTTTCTTCTTATTAGATTCATGTCTTTTGTTGATTTTTCCTAACAATCCCAATAATTGATCTTCATTTCGGGGAATTCTAACTTTAACCATAAGCATTGAATTAGGCGGTGATAACTAATCGAATAATACAATTCAAATTTTGTTGTTACAGATAAAATTAGAAGTTGCAATTTGCATAATTTGCAAATGTAAATCCAATAAAACAGTTTTGGTTAAAGGGTAATTGGTTTTGTAAACAGCCTTATCGTTTTTCTTGCTTCTTCTCTTTAAATAAAATTAGTTTTTGATGTTTAAAAAGTAAAGAGCAAGAATGATTTTTTTTCAATTTAAAATGATGATAATTTAACCTGCATTCTACATTTTAGAGAGATTTTGGTAAGCTTTTTGTTCGTGCGATTTTTCTACATCCTAAGGAATATTTCATAGGCAAATAAACTATTACACCATTTATATTTAATAATAACGTGAGTTTGATGTAAGCAATTGACTGAAGATTTTAATTTACCGATTGTTAGATTGGATTTAATCAAAAAATATCAAGGCACAAGACATATGACATTTTTCTTGATACTTGTGTTGATACTAAAATCATTTAATAATTTGGTATAATTTCATACTAAAGTCTTAAAATCGTTTTATTTTCCTAATTTTGTGCAAAATTTAGAATATTGTAGCATGAGCAATAATTTGATCCTGGATAAATTAGAAGGTGTCTTTATCAGATTTAAAGAGGTTGGGCAGTTGATTACTGACCCTGAAGTGATGGGAGACATGAAGCGCTTTGTAAAACTAAGCAAAGAATATAAGGAGCTAGAAGCAGTTACCGAAGCTGCAAAAGAATATAAAAATGCCGTTGATACAATCGCAGAATCGAAAGATATCATTGCAAATGAATCTGACGAGGAATTGAGAGAGATGGCAAAAATGGAATTGGAAGAATTGGAAGTAAAACTTCCGAATATGGAGCAGAACATTAAACTGTTACTTGTTCCTGCCGATCCTGAAGATTCTAAAAATGCAATTTTGGAAATCAGAGCTGGTACAGGTGGCGATGAGGCAAGCATTTTTGCTGGTGATTTGGCAAGAATGTATACAAAATACTGTGAAGCCAGAGGATGGAAAGTTTCAATTTCAAGCTTTAGTGAAGGTACCTCTGGCGGTTACAAAGAAATTGTAATGAATGTAAATGGCGAAGGCGTTTACGGAGTATTGAAATATGAATCCGGAGTTCATCGTGTGCAACGTGTGCCACAAACCGAAACCCAGGGTCGTGTACATACTAGTGCTGCATCAGTAGCAGTATTGCCAGAAGCCGAAGAGTTCGATGTGGACATTAAGGAAAGCGATATTCGTAAAGATACTTACTGTTCTTCGGGTCCAGGTGGACAGTCGGTAAATACTACCTATTCAGCAATTCGATTGACTCACATTCCTACAAATATTGTAGTAACTTGTCAGGATCAGAAATCTCAGTTAAAAAACTTAGCAAAGGCAATGGTAGAGCTTCGTTCACGTATTTACGCAATGGAACACCAAAAATATTTGGATGAAATTTCATCTAAACGTAAAACTATGGTGTCAACAGGTGACCGTTCGGCTAAGATTAGAACTTACAATTATCCACAAGGACGTGTTACCGATCATCGTATTAACTTGACGCTTTACAACTTGTCGGCAGCAATGGATGGCGATGTTCAGGAAATTATCGACAAACTACAAATTGAAGAAAACGCAGAACGACTTAAAGAAAGTGGTTTATAAGAATATATTGGCAGTGGTGTTTCCGCTGCCTTTTTTGTATAACTAATAACCAGAACATGATTAAAAATATGTTCTGTGCTTAATATTTTAATCGAACTCAGGTTCATAAACAACCAATATTAACATGAATTATCAGGCATTATTTGAGCAAATCAAAAAGAAGAAAAGTTTCCTTTGTGTAGGTTTGGATAGCGATATCAAAAAAATTCCAGCTCATCTTTTGGATTCAGAGGATCCGGTTTTCGAATTTAACAAAGCAATTGTTGATGCAACAGCCGATTATACAGTTGCTTATAAGCCAAATATTGCTTTTTACGAATGTCGTGGTGCTCAAGGATGGAATAGTCTTGAAAAAACTGTTAATTACATTAAAGAACAATATCCTGAGATTTTTTTAATTGCTGATGCAAAAAGAGGCGATATTGGAAATACATCAAAAATGTACGCCAGTGCATTTTTGGAAAACATGCCTTTCGATTCCATTACCGTTGCACCCTACATGGGAGAGGATTCAGTAACACCATTTTTGGAATACAATAACAAATGGGTAATCCTGTTGGCCTTAACTTCTAACAAAGGTGCTTTCGATCTTCAATTTTTTCAACAAGGAGAGCAAAAGTTGTTTGAAAAGGTTTTGGAGAAATCACAAGATTGGGGAACAAAAGAGAACATGATGTATGTGGTTGGAGCAACAAAAGCTGAAATGTTGAGTGATATTAGAAAAATTGCTCCTGATCATTTCTTGTTGGTGCCAGGTGTTGGAGCACAGGGAGGAAGCTTACAAGAGGTTGCAAAATATGGAATGAGCCAATCGTGTGGATTGCTTGTAAACTCTTCACGAGGAATTATTTTTGCCGATACTTCTGAGAATTTTGCAAATGTAGCTGCAGAAAAAGCCAAAGAATTACAATTGGAAATGGAAGAGTTATTAAAAGAAAAATCGGTATTGTAAAAGATACTTTTGAAGATATTGAAGCGGCGTTTAATTTTAAACGTCGCTTTTTTTATTGTCTTTTTCTCTATGAATTGCTAAATTAGAATGATTACTATAAAAATATTATTGTATGACTGAAGAATTTCTGCAATTTATTTGGGAACACAAGCTGTTTGATGATCAAAATCTATTTTCTGCAAACGGAGATGAAATAGAGATTGTTAATGTCGGAAGAAAAAACAAAGATGCTGGCCCTGATTTTTTCGATGCACGAATTAAAATTAATGGAGTGCTATGGGCAGGTAATGTGGAGATCCATGTTAAATCATCTTTATGGTATCAACACAATCATCAGGAAGATCCAGCCTATGACAATGTTGTACTGCATGTTGTTTATGAAGATGATGCTAAAATATTTTTAGATGATAGGTACTTGCCTTGTTTAATTTTGAAATTTAATCAGAATTTATTAGATAATTATAAGCACCTAATGCATTCGTCTCAATGGATTCCTTGTTATAGCGAGATTAATTCTGTTGAAAATTTCTTTGTTCGACATTGGTTAGATAGAATGATTTTGGAAAGGCTTGAACGAAAATCAGCTGATGTTCAAAAAATGTTAACTTTAAATCAAAACTCTTGGGAGGAAACATTTTATCAGATTATTGTAAGGTATTTTGGAATGAAAGTAAACGCTGATCCCTTTCATCAATTAGCACAATCATTACCATTAAAAATTCTGGCTCGCCAAAAGAATTCACTTTTGCACATAGAAGCATTGTTATTTGGACAGGCTGGCATGTTAAATGATTCTATTAATGATGAGTATCACAAAAAACTTCGACAAGAGTATCAGTTTCTTTCTGACAAATACAATCTTATTGCCTTGCCGAAACATCGGTGGAAGTGGTTAAGATTAAGACCCGGAAATTTTCCAACAATAAGAATAGCACAACTTGCAGCATTAATTCACAAGTCATCCTCATTATTTTCAAAAGTACTTGATTGTCCGGATTATCAATGTATTTTAAAACTGTTTGATGTGCAAGTTTCAGGTTATTGGAAAAAACATTATCAATTTGGTGTGGCTTCTAAAGCTAAGAATAAGGCTTTAGGAAAAATGACAATTAATTCCATTATAATTAATTCTGTAGTGCCAATTTTGTTTTGTTATGGAGAATTAAACGGAAACGCAGAATTAAAAGAAAAGGCATTGACTTTGCTGGAGAATGTTCCTGAAGAAAAGAACTCTGTTGTTGATAACTGGAAAAAATGTGGAGTAGAAGTAAAATCATCATGGTATTCTCAAGCTTTATTGCAGTTGAAATTAAATTATTGTGATCAATTTAAATGTCTTCAATGTGAATTTGGAAATCGAATTATCCGAATGAAAAATTATCGGGCAAATGGCAAATAAGTTTTAGCAATTATAGCTGATTTAAGGATATTGATTATCTTAGTTTATTATTGATTTGCTAGTATGAATAGACAAAAAATTTGGGAAGAAAATATCCGAACTTTAAGCATTGCCATGTTTTTTTTGGTGCTAACTGTTCTTGTTGGTACGGCTGGCTATATGTATATTAATGAAGCATACAGTATTATCGATGCATTATACATGACGGTGATTACTATTTCTACTGTAGGTTTTCAAGAGGTTCATCCTCTATCTGAAACAGGGAAAATATTTACAGTGTTTTTAATATTTATAAGTTTTGGGATTTTTGGTTATTTGGCATCAGCCATTACCCGGTTTATATTAGATGGAGTTTTTCGTAGAAATTTAAAAGATTATAGGATTGTGAGGAAAATTGAAAAATTAAACGATCATGTAATAGTCTGTGGCTTTGGTCGTAATGGCAAGCAGGCAAGCTTGGAACTGATAGAGCATGGAGAAGATGTTGTAGTTGTAGATTCGAATGAATCTGCAATTGAAAGGATACGTACATATCCTAACTTGCTTTTTATTCAGGGAGATGCAACAATGGAAGAGGTTCTTGATATGGCTAATATATCAGAAGCTAAAGCATTGATAACAGCAATACCAAACGACGCTGAGAATGTTTACGTAGTATTAACTGCCCGTGAAATGAATCCGGGACTAAAAATTATTTCACGTTCTTCAAATAGTCAATCCGATAGTAAATTAAAAAGAGCTGGGGCAGATAATGTAATAATGCCCGATCGATTAGGTGGACAACAAATGGCAAAACTAGTAGCACAACCTGATGTTGTAGAATTTTTAGATAATATTCTTTTGCAATCAACAAAAGGAGTAAAATTAGAAGAGGTAAGTTGTCAAGGATTATCAGGATGTTTTGTTGGAAAATCAATAAAAGAACTAAATGTTCGAAATAGATCTGGGGCTAATATTATTGGTTTAAAAGATGAGATGGGTGGATATGTATACAATCCTTCTCCTGAATTGGTCCTTGAAAAAAACTATCATTTGTTTGTTCTGGGAAATAAAGAGCAGGTAAGTAGTTTAAAAGAACTTTTACTGAATGGAATTTAATGAATAACACCTTAAAAATAACTCAAAATTAAAATCACAATTTTATTGTGATTTTTTATTGTTGTAAATCAGTTCTTTGTGATTTTTATTCAACTTTTCTTTCAAAAATGTTTGGAAGTTTGACCTTCCGTCTATTATATTTGCATCCACTTTCAACGGAGAGTGGATTTATAAAATGGTTGTTTAGTAGTATTTTATAGGCAGCGGTAGGGTGGTCGTAGGAATCTTTTTTTATTGATTATTTACACCTACTAAGCATCCAATTTTGAAATTTTCCAACTTTTTTCAAAAAAGATTTGGACATGTAAAAATAAAACATTTATCTTTGCAGCCGCTTTTGGAGAGAGTAATGTTGCTTTGGAGCACCAGTATTTGTGGAGCTTTCGAGGGAATTAAGCTCGAAAAAAAGTTAAAAAAACATTTGCAAAAATAAATAAAAAACATTTATC
>JAOARS010000358.1 GCA_025210415.1 Marinifilum sp.
AGCGTTATTCTTCTGCTATTTTAAGTTTACACTTCGTTAAAAAATTGCACCGTAACCCTGCTATGCCTTAATTTTTTAACTTGTCTAAACTCAAAATATTCAAAACAATTTAACGCTCATTTCAAAATAAAATTGGTATAACTTCATTTTCAAAATGGTATAAAACTCTGTGCGAGTTAAGGACAAAGCAGAAAATTCAAAAAGACCTTCCGGCAGGAAAGTCTTTTTGATTTGTTCGATTTAGGGCAATGGTTAACAGATTCTACAATTTTTAACATACCACGATACAGGATGCTCTCTTTTTTCAACCAATTCCTGAATGATTTTTCGATTATCCCATACTGCACAGCAAGAAGTGGTCTGGTTTAAAGCTTTAATCAATCTGGACCAATTGTCCATGATTTCCATTGTTAATAAACTCTCATACTCCTTAAATACTGTAATTGCAGATGAACCGCAAAAATGTAATTTGTCTTCAATAGATTTTAATTTGTCATTTTTTGTGAAGATGTGATCACCAACTTTAAAATAATCCTCTTCGTTTAGTTGCAATGTTACTTTAAGATCAATTGTAGTCATAGTTCGTTAATTTAGGTTAGTTTTTGCTTCTTTTTTTCGTTATTCGAATTGTTTTCGCATAAGCTATTCTGTTGACAAACTGATATTTCTTAAAATTAATGAATTTTGAACTACTGGAAAAATAAAAATTATTAACGATTAATTTCTTTATTTGATGTCATTTCTGATTTGAATTTTCACATCGGTATAATGCTGTTCCGAATTCGAGATTAAAACTCAATAATGAACACAGTAAAATTAGTGAGTAAATTTTAAATAAGAATCGGTATTACATTGTCATGTTGTAATTGTTGCCATAACCAGGATACATTCCATGCACTCCTCTACGCTTTTTGCCTTTTCCTTTGCCATCTCTTAATTTGTAACTAAAAGTAAGGATGTAGAATTTGTTCAATTTGTTTGTATAGTAATCTGCCGTATACAAATCTGTTACAATGTGCGATCTTTGATCTTCTTTGCTTAAAACATCATATGCTGTGAACGATAATTCTCCGCGTTTGCTTTTAAATATTTTGGTAGATAAGCCAAGGTTTAAGTGCCAAAAATTATCCTCATTATTTGTAGAAAAATTATTTTGGTAATTGTTGCTCGCATTTGTTCTAAACACCAAGTTTTTATAGAAATTCCAATACATGTTTAAGGATGTAGTTTGCGATAAATATTCAGAACCTGAACTTGATGTATTGTTGGATTTCTGATAAGAGCTTGAACTGGTAAATGTGAAATCTATTTTTTCGCTGATATTTGAACTTAATGTCATTCCATGATTCAAGTTCCAGGAATCGGTATAAGCCTTTTTGTCGTTTACAAATGTAGGATTGTGAGAAAAACTAGCTCTGGTATTGATATTTAGTTTTGATTTTAATTTTTTGATTGGGAAGCTATAGCTTATGCTGGAGCTTAGCATATACTGTCCGTCAAGATTCACAGGTTCTGAGAACTGTCCGCCAGCAGGTAAAAAATACAAATCGTTAATTGTCGTATCCTTTTTTGCAACAATTGTTCTTTTTCCAACAGTATTATTGGTTGTAGTTGCTATAGCGTGAATTGCCAGGTGGCTTCCTTTTTTCATGTTCGATGCAGAATAAAGTGCCATTAAAGAGTGCGATCGGGATTGTTCCAGTTCCGAATTTCCTGTTGATATGTACAAGGGATTTGACAGATCAACAACTTCTTGCAAGTCGCGAACAGAGGGTGTTGACGTTCGCGACATGTAATTTAAGTTGATGCGTTTTTGACTTTTCAAATTCAATGAATACCTAACATATGGCTTAAAAGAGAAAAAATCTTTATCAAAATTAGTCTGATTCGGAAATGACTCTTCGTTTTTTAATGTAGTCAATTCAAAATCTGCACCTAAGCTAAAGCCATGAGTTTTTCCACGGCGATTGTAAGAAAATCTACCAGTATTTTTAGTAGAAGAATTCTCAAAATTATTTGTTGTAAGTTCATCTAAATCGCTGTACGATTTATCAGCTTCGTTATAGTTGTAACCATACTTATCTGATTTTTGTTCGTTGTAATTAAACCGATAACCAAAACTCGCAAATCCTTTTTCTCCCATTGGTTCACTATAAGATATTCCGGCATTTAAACCAGTGTTTTTCGATTCAGAATCGGAAATTCGGTTAATGCTTTGGTTAATTTCATTGTTTTCATTTAAGGTTTCGGACAACTGCGTTCCATCCGATTCGCTATTAGAGTAATTAAAGCCGGCACTTAAATTTAATGAACGTCCTTTTTTTCCAAGATTTCTGGAATAATTGATATTTTGATGCAAATTATAGTTTTTGACTTCTGAAGAATTTTGATTGGTATTGGAGTTTAGAGCATTTCCGTTAAGATATGTGTCAGAAATCGAATTTGAGCTTAATTCATTATCAGAAGCAGAGAAATCGGTATTCAACATCAACCTGTTTTTAGGATTAGAATTTAAAGATGCTCTGAGATTAACGCGATGATCGCCGCGATTGCTGTTTGAATTGCTGATAGAATTCTGAACTTGGCCTTCAAGCGCTTCCGAAGTATAGTTTTTTACATTGCTACTCTTGTCTTTATATTCTTGGTTGCCATATTCATAACTGAACTCAATATCGTTGTTGTTTTTCGATTTTACAAAGTTAATTCCAAAAGAATCATCCTGAATGTCATTCCCATCAATACTTGTATTTCCAAAGCTTCGGTTGTTTAGTTTTAAAGGAGCATTAACATCTCTCGATTTTGCAGTTAAAGTGATGTTGTTGTCATCGGAAAAACTGTTGATGTTTCCGTCGAAACCATACCTGTTATCTTTTCCATAACCCGCAGCTACATCACCAAACAAAAGTCTTTTGTTCTTTTTATTTGTTACAATGTTTACCGTTTTTTTATCATCTTCATTTTTCTTAAACCCGGTAAATTTTTCCTCATCACTTTTATACTCATATACCTCAATGTTTTTAATTACATCGTTTGGTATGGTTGATAAAGCCTGATTCATATTATTTCCAAAAAACCTTTTGCCATCAACCAATATTTCTGCTACTTCTTGTCCTTCCACAATCAATTTGTCATCCATTTCATAAAAACCTGGCATTTTAGCCAACAATTCACCAGCAGTAGCATCAGGATTTACTTTGAACGCATCAGGGTTAAAAACGGTTGTATCTCCTTTGATTTTTGTAGGAGGCAAAGTTTCTGTAATGTTTATTTCCTGAAGAAACTCTGTGTTTTCAATGAGTTTAAACTGTCCAAGGTCAAGCGATGACTCTCCAATTGTAATTGATTTTTTAATCTCTTTGTATCCTATAAAAGATACCTTAAAATCGTACTGACCGGGTTTAGCTTTCAGGTTGAAATCGCCAAGCTCATTTGTAATTGTACCGGTTTTTTGAATGGTATCGCCTTTATTAATTAATAGAATCGTTGCTCCGGGTAAATATCCTTCTTCCTGAGAATCTAAAACTCGTCCTTTTAAAGTGTAGCTTTTTTGTGCAAACAGCGTTAAGCTGCTTAGGATAAAAAATATAGATAGTAAAACTCTGTACATCATATTATATCATTTCTGATTTAAATTTTTACACTGGTATAATGCCGGTCGATGTTTAAAACTCAATAACTGAATTAGTGAGTAATTTTAAATACGAATCGGTATTACACTTTTAATATTCAATTCAAAGATAAGTTCATACCTGATGTTACTTAGTTGATTTAAGGTGAATCAAAGTTAATTAAGGTTAATCGAAACAAATTAAAACATGTTTTTAAGTGGCAATATATCAATGGTTAAAATATTTTTTTTGAGCTTTTGGGTGTTAAGAGTTGTTAATTTCGAAAGGAATCGAATTTGCGAATATAGTGTTAACTTTGGTTGATAAGAACAAATCAACTTTGGATATTTTTATGAATCATTATATATTTCACAAAACTAAACTACTTCTGCTTTGAAAAGAATAACCATTATAATGCTTTTTTTGTTTTTGCTGACTTTTTCGGTATTAGCAAAAGTAAAAAGGAACGGAATCCCATTTATTAAGAATTATCCAAGAAGTGAATATCAGGCAGGAACACAAAATTGGGACATTACACAATCTTCTAAAGGGTTAATGTATTTTGCCAATAATGAGGGAGTACTAGAGTTTGATGGTACAAACTGGCGATTGATAAAAATACCCAATAACTCGGTTGTGCGTTCTTTGGTAATCGATAAATCGGATAAAGTATATGTTGGAGCTTATAATGAGTTTGGTTTTTTGGAACCAAACGCCAGGGGAGAACTGGTATTTCGTTCCATTGTAAACCTATTACCTGAAACAGAAAGAGATTTCGAAGAAATATGGCAAATTTTTCCATATAAAAATGGGATTGTATTTCATTCCTATCAGAAAGTTTTTTTCTATAAGGATAACAAGGTGTCGATATTGGCAGAAAGAGAAGATTTTCGACAAAGCTTTGTATTAAATGATGAGTTCTATGTGAGATTATTGAACAAAGGTTTTTGTAAGCTGAATGGGAAAGAATTTCAGTTGATTAATGGAGGTGAACGATTTAAAGACATGGAAGTCGTTAGTATTTTGCCTTTTTCGGAAGATGAAATCTTAATTGCCACGGCATTAAAAGGTTTATTTATTTCTGATGGAAAATCAATTAGGCAATGGAATTTACCAATTAATGCGATATTTAATAAAGAACAAATTTATTCGGGATTAATAGTGAGCAATAATCACTTTGCTTTTGGAACTGTTAGGAATGGATTGTATATCATTAATCAAAAAGGCCAAACCATCCAGCATATAAATACCGATCAGGGTTTATTGAATAATACCATACTTAGTTTGTTTGAAGATTCGGAAGAAAACTTATGGCTTGGCTTGGATAACGGCATTAATCATTTGGAAATTAGCTCCCCGATTTCAATATTTCCGAGAGATAGGGATATAGGAACCGGTTATGCTTCGATATACCATAATGGATATTTATATCTTGGTACCAACATGGGACTGTTTGCCCGAAAATATGATTTCTCAGATTCCTCAGTGAATTTAGATGAAAGTTTTGAACTGGTAGCGAATACTTCGGGGCAAGTATGGACTTTACAGGTTATTGGTGGAGAATTAATATGTGGACATAACAAAGGAACATTCAGGATTAATGATAATAGAGCAGATTTGATATCTGATATTGAAGGAGGTTGGAAATACATTTATAAGAATGCGTTTCCAAATAAAATGATTGGAGGAACTTATAACGGCTTAATTTTGTTTGAGCGTTCTTCTCTACAATCCAAATGGAGATTTAAAAAGAAGATTGGCGGATTTACAGAGTCATCGCGAGAGTTAATTTGGAATCCGGATAATAGCATTTGGATGAGCCATGGTTATAAAGGGGTTTATCGAATAGTTTTAAGCAATGCTTTGGATTCTTGTATTAATTTCAGATTATATGGCGAAAAAGATGGATTCCCCTCTAAATTAAGTATTGGAGTTTATAAAATTCGTAAAGAAAATGTATTTACAACCATAAATGGACTTTATAAATATATTCCGGAAATTGACAAGTTTGAGAATCATCAATCTTTAAATAATTTATTTGGTAGCGAAAAACTTGTAAGTAAACTGTTTGAACAATCAAATGGCGATATATGGTATTTTCAGGATGGAAAAGCCGGGATTCTAAAGATGCAGGTGGATAATTCGTATGAAAAGCAGGAAATGCAATTTTCACCTATACAAGGTTCTTTTATTGGAGCATTCGAGAATGTTTATGAAATTGACAGGGGAAATATATTAATTGGAACCGAAGCCGGATTTGTTCATTATAATCCTGAAATACGAAAAAGGTACGAAAGTAAATTTTATACACTTATTCGGGAAGTAAAGGTTTCAAATGGAGCAAAAGATTCATTATTATACTTGGGGAATAGAGTTAAAGCCAGTACGAAACCAGC
Source organism: Marinifilum sp. (assembly GCA_025210415.1). Classification (GTDB taxonomy): domain Bacteria; phylum Bacteroidota; class Bacteroidia; order Bacteroidales; family Marinifilaceae; genus Marinifilum. The sequence goes on from JAOARS010000358.1 coordinate 6,005, forward strand.
TCTGATAAATCACAAAAAAAATGCAATTCAGTTTACATTTAGTACTCCACAATCCAGCCATGCACATTTGGTAAAATACAAGTATCAATTACAAGGTTTCGATCAGGATACTTCAAAATGGGAGTTTCATACTGGTAAGGAATATACGAACTTGCGCGAAGGTGAGTATGCATTTAGGGTTCAGGCAAAAAATCAATATGGAGTATTATCCATTTCTGATGAATTTACATTCACAGTTTTACCTCCGTGGTACAGATCTAAAATAGCCTATGTTATTTATGTGTTGATTTCGATTCTGATTGTATGGGGAATTGTTTTCCTTGTTCGTTTGCGTATGAGAAAAATGCATGAAAAACTAGAGAAGCAGCAACACGAAGAACTAAGAATTAAAGAACAAAAATTTAGAGAAGAAGCATTAATTGCGGAAAGAGAAATTGTACAGTTAAGAAACGAAAAATTAAGAAATGAAGTTGATTTCAAAACTCGTGAATTGGCTGGTTCAACAATGAATATTATTCACAAGAACGAAGTGTTGTCTTATGCAGTTGGAGAACTAAAAAAAGCCTTAAAGAAAATTAAGGATCCTACAGCTTTGGTGCAAGTACGACAACTGATGAAAACTTTGGATTCTGAATTTAATAGTGATCAGGATTGGGAACAATTCGAACTGCATTTCGATCAAGTACATGAAAACTTTTTAAAGCGCCTTAGGTCTGCCTATTCGCAATTAACTCCAAAAGATCTTCGAATGTGTGCATATCTTCGAATGAATTTATCCACCAAAGAAATTGCACCATTAATGAACATTTCGGTTCGTGGTGTCGAAATTAGCAGGTATCGACTTCGCAAAAAATTTGACCTTAGCAGAGAAGATAATTTGATCGATTTTCTAATGAATTTATAAATACATCAGCATTTAGCTGGAAAAGGCAAATCCAATTTTAAAATTTGTCCATTTACTTTTTGATGTATTGAGGATATGCATTTTTTTAGAAAAGTTTCATTTGAAAAGTGTCTGTAAAACAACTACTTATCTCCTGTTATTCTTGAATTGATGTAGTAATGATGTATTGGTTTTTTTGTTATGATGAGTTTGTGATGTAGGTGCTTTTTTGAATTTGCATGAAGAATGGAAGAAATTGCAAACGATTTAGGTGAATAAATGTAACCCAAATGTGTGAACTAATTTTTTTCTAATCTTAACGAATGAATTTATGAAAAAAACAGTCTTGTTTTTACTACTCACGTTTTTTAGTTGGCAAATGTTTGCTCAAGAGAACGTGGTTACTGGTGTTGTAAAGGCAGCAGAAGATGGATCTCCTGTTCCGTTTGCTTCTGTTGTTGTAAAAGGAACAACGACAGGTACATCTACCGATTTTGACGGTAAATACTCACTTCAGGTACCAGAGAATGCAATTTTGGTATTTTCAATGATAGGCTTTGCTTCGCAGGAAATTCCTGTTGAAAATCAATCGGTTATTAATGTAATATTAGATGTTGAGACAACTGGTCTTGATGAAGTTGTTGTGGTTGGTTATGGTACGCAGAAAAAGCGTGATGTAACAGGTGCTGTAACAGTTCTTGGAGCCAAAACAATCGAAGAAATTAAACCGGTAAGAGCAGAGCAAGTATTACAGGGAACAACTTCAGGTGTTGTGGTTAGTTCTTCTTCAGGAGCTCCGGGTTCAGGTTTGGATATTCGAATTCGTGGTATTTCTACTAATGGAGATGCTGCTCCGGTGGTTATAATTGATGGCTATGAAGGGTCTTTGGAAACTTTGAGTCCGGACGATATTGAAAGTATAACAGTTCTTAAAGATGCACAGGCAGCCATTTATGGTACTGTTGGAGCAAATGGCGTTGTATTGGTTACAACCAAAACAGGTCGAAAAAATACTGCTCCAGCAGTTCGATTTAATAGCTCTGTAGGTATTCAGGAAACGACTCGTAAACTACCTGTTTTAAATGCAACCGAATATGCAGTTTTATTGAATGAAGCTTATGCAGCAAATGGTGAAGACTTGCCATTTACTAATATTTCAAATCTGGGCAAAGGAACAAATTGGCAGGATGAAGTGTTTTCAACAGCACCAATTTATAAGAATGATGTTAGCTTAAGTGGAGGTTCCGATAAGGTTGTTTACTCATTAAGTGCTTCTGATTTGGATCAACAAGGTATTGTTGGAAAAGATAAATCCGGATACAAAAGGAATACAGGAAGAATGAATTTGGGTATTGATCTTTCTGATAAGTTAAAATTCAAATCATCAGTTATTTATACTTTTTTAAGAAGAAGGTCTATTAATGAAAATGGGCTTGGATCGGTACTATTTAATGCATTAAATATGCCTTCAACCATGCCTGTTTACAATGAGGATGGTTCTTTTTTTCTGGCACCAACAAGCATAGGAAATGAGGTGATTAATCCTTTGGCACAAATTGATAATACTTATAACATTTACAAATCAAATCGATTAAGTGGAAGTTTCAGTATGGAATATGCTTATTCTTCTCATTTGAAAGCCACGGCGCGTATCGGTTTTAATACAGGTAATAGTAAGGAAAAGACTTTTGCTAAGCAAATCGATTATGGCGGAAAGGTTTTTGATGAACCAAGAAGTAGTGTTTATCAGGAGAAAGAGAATTTTAATGATTACACTTTTGATGCTTTTGTTACTTATGATAATACATTCTTCGAGAAACATCATGTTACAGCTACTTTAGGTACCACAGTATATAAAAATTGGGGTGACCATTTGGATGCAACAGGTTTTGATGTTCCTAACAACTCATGGGAATTTGCAGATATTTCACTAGCGCGTGGTAATAGTGAAAAAAATCCTGCTAACTCTTGGGATTACGACGACAGAAGGTTGTCATACTTTACTCGTTTGCAATACGATTATGAAGGAAAATATCTATTTTCTGCAATGTTTCGAAGAGATGCTTCTACCAAATTTGGACCAGATGAAAGTGTTGGGTATTTTAACTCTGCAACAGCGGGTTGGGTAATTTCCGATGAGGATTTTTTGAATGATATTGATGCTATTGACTTTGTTAAGTTGAGAGCAAGTTATGGTTTTTTAGGATCGGATAAAATTGATCCAAACCAATTTTTATCTCTGTTAGATGGTGAAGGAACATATGTTTTTAATGGTGAACTGACTGATGGTAGAGCAATTGGAGTTCTTCCTAATAATACAATCAAATGGGAAGAGTCAGAGCAATTTGACATTGGTTTAGATGTGAAATTATTAAATAACAAAGTTGATATCAATGCCGATTATTTTGTGAAAACGACCAATGACTTGTTGGTGAAGGCAGTGCCAGTATCAGGAATTTTGGGAGTTGGTGCAGCAGGTTCAGGTGGTCCAACCATTAATGCTGGTGAGGTTCGTAATAGAGGATTTGAGTTTGCTGTTGGCTACAGAGGGAAAATTGGAGAAGATTTGGTGTTTAAGGTGAATTATAACATGACAACCTTAGACAATGAGGTAACCAAAGTAAATAATGGAACTGGATTTATTGAAAAAGGAGAGTTTAGTGTTGGGCAACCAAGCCCAACCAGAATGGCTGTTGGACAGCCAATAGGTTCTTTCTTTGGTTACAAAACCAACGGAATTTTCCAGAATATGACAGAAGTGAATGCTCATCCTTCTCAAATAGCTTTGGGAGCAGAAGCTCAACCTGGTGATTTAAGATATGTTGATATCAATCAAGATGGTGTTATTAACGCTGATGACAGAACATACATTGGCAATCCCATTCCAGATATTACTATGGGCTTAAACTTATCTGTAAACTATAAGAATTTCGATTTTTCAGCTTATGCTTACGCTTCTTTAGGGAATGATAAGCTTCGAAACTATGAGCGTTCAAATGCCAATGTGAATAAGTTGAGTACCAATTTAAACAGATGGACCGGAGAAGGAACAAGCAACTCAGTACCAAGATTAACTACCGGAGCAACTGCAAATCAGGTTATTTCTGATTATTATGTAGAAGATGCATCTTTCCTAAGAATTCAAAATGTACAATTGGGATATACACTGCCAGAAAGTATCACTTCAAAATTGAAGATTTCTAAACTTAGATTCTATGGTTCTGTAAGTAATTTGTACACATTTACCGACTATACAGGTTATGATCCTGCTGCGTCGGGTGGCGATCCTATAACTGCGGGAATCGATTATGGATTCTATCCTGCAGCAAGAACCTATACTTTCGGATTAAATCTAAACTTTTAAAAAAGCTCAATCATGAAAAATATAAAATACAGCATTGCAATTCTAGGGGCTTTTATTGTGGCCGCTAGTGTACTGTTCTCTTGTTCTGATGATTTTGCACAAGAGCTTCCTAAATATTCAATAGACTCGGAGAATTATTTCAATTCAGAGCAAGATTACTATGATGCTTTGGTTGGGGTATATGATGCACTACAATACTCTTATGTAAATGTAATATTAGGCGAGATTGCATCTGATAATACTTTGTGTGGAGGTGAAAGTGCAACGGATGTTGTTGGATGGCAACAAGTTGATGATATGATTCATACACCTATAAACTCAAACTTGGATGATGTTTGGGACTGGATGTTTGCCGGAGTTCAAAGAGCAAATTACTTTATGGAATTTAAGGACAAAACTGATTTTGACGGAAGATTATCAATGATTGGTGAAGTTCAATTTCTAAGAGCATATTACTACTTTGAATTGGTGAAGTGGTTTGGACCTGTACCGTTAAAAATAGATGAACGTTTTAAATTAGGAGAAGAAACATCAATACCGCGCTCTTCAGTTGAAGAGGTTTATGCTCAAATTGAAACAGATCTTTTGGCAGCGATTGAAGTGTTACCTGACGTTCCTGAACAAACAGGAAGAGTAACAAGAGGTGCTGCCAGAGCCCTTCTGGGGAAAGCTTATTTATTTCAAGATAAATTTTCTGAGGCGGCAAGCGTTTTAGAGCAAGTAATCACAAGTTCAAATTATTCATTGGTTACTGATTATGATGAAATTTTTGAAATGGCAGGAGAAAATGGCGTAGAGTCTGTTTTCGAAATTCAATATACGGATGTAGAAGGAGCTAGCTTTGAATGCTTGCAATGTAGTGAAGGAAATGTAGCCGTTGGATTTAGTGGAGTAAGAGGATACGAAGGGCCATTATTTACATCAGGATTCAGCTTTAATATTCCTACTCAGGAAGCGGTTGATCAATTCGAACCTGGGGACCTGCGTAAAGATGTGGCCATATTGGATATTGTTACTTGGGCTGAAAGTACAGGAGCAGTTTATACTACTGGTTTTGAACATACAGGCTACTTCAACAGAAAATACCTTCCAAGAAAGAGAAGTGAAAACGCACAAGGAGACTTGAATTTAACCAATCCGAATAACTACAGAGCAATTCGTTATGCTGATGTATTGCTAATGGCTGCAGAAGCAAACAATAGGGGGGAAATATCTGATGCAAAAGCTCAGGAATATGTATCTCTTGTCAGAAGGCGTGCATTTGGTGATACAAATCATGATGTAACATTAACAGGAGCAGCTTTAACCGATGCGATTTATCATGAGCGTAGAGTTGAGTTAATGGGAGAAGGACATCATTTTTTCGATTTGGTTAGAACAGGAAGAGCTGCTGATGAAATAGATGGTTTTGTTGCTGGCAAGCATGAACTGTTTCCTATTCCACTAGAAGAGATTCAGTTTTCGAATGGAAATTGGTCTCAAAATCCTAACTATTAAACATGAGAGATATGAAGATTTTAACAAAAATAAGCACGTTAATTTTCATCTTAAGTATGGTGTTTGCCTGTGAAACAGATGAAGATAACTTATACTCGCTGGATTATATAAGTGCTCCAACAAATGTTTCAGCGGTATTTAATATTACACAAGATAATACTGGAGTAGTTACTATTGCACCAAATGCTGAAGGAGCCCAATTATTCACAATTGATTTTGGTGATGGATCGGAAAATGAAAATCTAAAGTCAGGAGAGATTGTAGAACATACCTATACAGAAGGAGTTTATCAGGTTAAAATTATTGCAACCAGTGCAAATGGAAAAACAAGCGAAATTACTCAGGAATTGAATGTAACATTTAAAGCACCTGAAAACCTGGAGGTAAGTATTGTAAATGATGAACAGAATCCTAGAATAGTTACAGTAACTCCAAAAGCTGATTTTGCAACATTATTTGAAGTTTATTTTGGAGATGTTGATGATGAAAAGCCAAGCGTAGTAATGCCAGGTGAATCAGGAACTCATACTTATGAGAATGCTGGTGATTATCAAGTGAAAGTTGTAGCGAAAAGTGCAGGAGCAGCTACTTCAGAATTAACACAAAACGTGAATGTTCCCGAAGCAGCAGATCCGGTTAATTTACCAGTTGATTTTGAATCATTCACGATTAACTATGCATTTACAGATTTTGGAGGAACAACTTCAACGGTTATAGATAATCCTGATGCATCAGGAATCAATGCAAGTGCCAGAGTTGCTCAAAGTAATAAATCTGCGGGAGCAGAAACATGGGCAGGATCATTCTTAACTTTAGAGAATCCTATCGATTTTTCGAGCAATACTACTTTTAAAATAAAAGTTTGGTCACCTAAAGTAGGAGCTACAGTTAAGTTGAAAGTTGAGAATTTGACTGATGGTAATATTGGTTTTGAAGTTGATGCAACTACTACAGTTGCTAACGAATGGGAAGAGTTAACTTACGATTTTTCTGCAATCGATCAGGCAAATGAATATCAGAAAGTCGTTATTTTCTTCGACTTTGGAAATAATGGAGATGATTCAAATTATTATTTCGATGATATTAAATTGGTTCCAGCTTCTATTCCTCCATTTTCAATGGTTCAGGATTTTGAAGGAGTTACTCCTGCATTTACAGTTTTTGGAAATATAGCAGATGTTGAGGTGATAGATAATCCTGATGCTAGCGGAGTAAACACAACTTCGAAAGTCGCTAAATTAACAAAAACTGCAAATTCTGAGACTTGGGCAGGAGCATTCTTTGAAACGGGTTCTGCTCTTAACTTCGATAATTATAGCAAAATTAAGCTTAAAACTTGGTCTCCTAAATCTGGAATCGTAGTAAAGCTGAAATTAGAGAATGCAGATGCCAGCACAACTCATGAGGTTGATGTAAACACAACAGTGGCGAATGCTTGGGAAGAGTTGACCTATGATTTTAGCGGAGCTCCGGTGGCTGATTACGTGAAAGTGGTAATTTTCTTCGATTTCGGAAATGTAGGCGATGATTCGATTTATTACTACGATGAAATTGGTTTAACCAATGATGAAGGAAATGTTGATCCGTTAAACTTTCAGGATTTTGAGGGAGAAGCACCCGCATTCACTGATTTCGACGGTGGAGGTGTATCTATAATTGATAATCCTGATGCAACAGGAATTAATACCAGTGCTAAAGTTGCACAAATGATTAAAAATGGACGTCAGCCTTGGGGTGGCAGTTATTTTACTGTGAACAATGCAATTGATTTTTCTACTTATAAAAAAGTAAAAATGAAAGTGTGGTCGAATAAAATAGGCACTAAAGTTCTTTTTAAAGTTGAAAACAAGGATGATTCGGGTATTAATTACGAAGCTGAATTGACAACAGGCGTTGCCAGTGATTGGGAAGAACTGACTTTTGATTACAGCGGTATTGACGATTCTAAAGATTACCATAAAGTAGTTCTCATATTTGATAATGGTACTACGGGAGATGGATCGGCAGACTTTACTTATTATTTTGATGAAATTGAATTAACCAATTAATCTGGAAGCGATGTTAAAACACAACAAATATATAGTAATCATCTTTTTAAGTATTCTGGTAATTTTTGCAGCTTGCCAGCAGGATGATTATGAACTAGGAACATTAACTACACCAACAAATGTTAGCATTAGTTATGAAATCGTTGGTTTAGACGAAGAAAATCCATACGGTGATGGAACTGGGGTTGTTAATTTTACTGCTATTGCAGATAATGAAATTAGTTATACATATAATTTTGGCGATGGAAGCGACAATAAAGTTTCCCCGGATGGAACAATTTCACATCCTTTTACAAAAACGGGTGTTCACAAGTATACTGTAACGGTTAGTGCTGTTGGTACAGGAGGACTTTCGTCTACTAAATCAATTCAGGTTGAGGTTTTTAGTAGTTTTAGTGATCCTGATGCCGAACAATTCTTAACAGGAGGAACATCTAAAAAATGGTATTGGGCTGCAGATCAACCAGGACACACAGGTTTAGGACCTAATTTTGAAGATCCGGGGAAAGCTTTTCCTGCATGGTATAGTGCAACACCTTTCGAAAAAGAATGTATGTACGATGCAGAATTTGTATTTACAATGACCGAAAATGGTGTAACTTTTGAACAAACAGCTGGTTCGGCTTTTATTCCTGGAACTTATGCTGATAAAATTGGTGTTGAAGGAGATGTTTGTCATGGAGAAGATGTGGTTCCGGATTTGTATGGTGTGAAGAATGTTTCATTTGCTCCTGCAAATTCTATAGCAACTGTGGATGGTAAGTATCGGGGAACGAGTTTCAGTTTTACTGATGGTGGATTTATGTGTTGGTATGTTGGTAAAAGTACATATGAAATCATTAAAATTAGCGATAATGTGCTTGAGGTTCGTGTTGAAGAAGATGGCACATATGCATGGTATCATAAATTTACATCTGAAAAACCGAGCGCCAGTGAAGAGTTAGATGTGGTTTACACAAATCTGATTTGGTCTGATGAATTTGATACAGATGGCACACCTGATGCTGCAAAATGGGATTACGACCTAGGCGCAGGAGGTTGGGGAAATAATGAATCTCAGACCTACACCAATAATGCTGAAAACGCAAGTGTTTCAAATGGAACACTAAAAATTACAGCAAAAGCTGATGGCGGAAGCTATACTTCTGCAAGATTGAAGACTCAGGATTTATTTGAGTTTACTTATGGTAGAGTAGATGTTCGTGCGAAATTACCTACAGGTGGAGGAACATGGCCAGCAATTTGGATGTTGGGTGCCAATTTTCCTGATGTTGGATGGCCTGCATGTGGTGAAATTGATATCATGGAAGGAATTGGAAACGATCCGGGACATATTCAATCAGCTTTACATACACCTTCAAGTTCTGGAGCTACTGTAAATATGAAATCTACTACAGTTGCTGATGCATCGGATGAGTTCCATGTATATTCAGTGAATTGGTCTGAGAATCAGATTTCATTCTTAATTGATGATGAAATTTACTACACCTATGCACCTGATAATAAAAATGCTGACAACTGGCCTTACGATGCTGATCAATTCCTGATCATGAATGTAGCCATGGGCGGTACCCTTGGTGGAGTGATTGATCCTGCATTTGTAGAATCTTCAATGGAAATTGATTACGTGAGAGTTTATCAATAGGACATATTTAATTAGAGACTGTTCAATTCACAAGGGTTGACAGTCTCTATCATACTAATTATTAAGCTAATTTATCGTATTATGAGATTTAAAACTTGCTTATTAATAGGTGTTGCCTTGCTTTTATTGTCCGCTTGTAACTCACAAAAAAACAGCAAAGCCGATCAGTCTGATTCGGGGAAAAAAGACTACCAGTTGGTTTGGTCAGATGAATTTGATTATAGTGGCTTGCCAGATTCAACCAAATGGATTTACGATACAGAAGGAAACTTTGATGGATGGGGTAATAACGAATTGCAGTATTACACATCCGGGAAAAGAGAAAATGCTTGGGTTGATAATGGAATACTTTACATTACGGCTTGCAAGGAAAAATACAAAGAGAAGGAATACACTTCTGCCAGGTTAAACTCAAAGGCAGATTGGTTACATGGAAAAATTGAAGTTAGGGCAAAACTTCCAAACGGAAGAGGTACCTGGCCAGCTATCTGGATGATGCCTGGAGGATGGTCCTATAATGATGGAGATTGGCCAAATATTGGTGAAATAGACATTATGGAACATGTTGGCCATGAGCCAAGTGTAATTCATGCTTCGGCACATTCCAAAGATTATCAGTGGCAAAAAGGCACACAACAAACTGGTGTAATAAAAATTGCCGACGCAAGTGAAACATTTCATTCTTATATTCTTGAGTGGGATAAAGATGCTATGAAATGTTATGTGGACGATCAACTGTATTTCGAATACAAAAATGAAGGATTGGGTGAATCGAAATGGCCATATACTAAGCCATTTTACCTAATACTAAATATTGCTGTTGGAGGTGCATGGGGAAGTGTACAAGGTATAGACAAGGATGCTTTTCCACAAACTATGGAAGTGGATTATGTACGAGTTTACCAAAAGAGATAAGATTTAATTATGAAACGAACATGAATTTTAACATTCTAAAATACACACAAGAATGATTAAAATTCATCGAGAGTTCCATCTGACAAATAATTTAAATTTTAAACAGATGAATTTAAAATATAGTGCTGCAGTTTCTTTCATAGTTGCATTGGGTGGATTTCTTATGGGATTCGATGCCTCTGTTATTTCTGGGGTTGTTAAGTTTATCGAACTCCAGTTTGATTTAACCAAAATTCAGTTGGGTTGGGCCGTGAGTTGCTTAACATTAACAGCGACTTTGGCTATGATGATAGCTGGACCACTTAGTGATAAATTAGGAAGAAGAAGAGTCTTAAAATATGCTGCGGCACTATATTTTATATCAGCATTAGGATCAGCCATAGCTCCTAACTTTGTATTGTTGGTTTTGGCAAGAATGATTGGTGGATTTGGAGTTGGAGCTTCATTGATTATTGCACCTGTTTATATTGCTGAAATCGCCCCTCCCAAACTTAGAGGGACTATGGTATCCTTTAATCAACTGAATATTGTTTTAGGAATTTCAGTTGCCTTTTTTACAAATTATCTGATTTTACAGTTAGGTAAATTGAATACCGAATGGGCCACATGGTTACAATTCGATGCCTATAATTGGAGATGGATGTTAGGCTTGGAAGCCTTACCGGCAATATTGTACTTCTTCCTATTATTCTTTGTGCCACGCAGTCCGCGTTGGCTAATGATGAATGGATTAGATGATGAAGCATTAGAGGTAATGAATAAATCATTGGGAGAAGAAGAGGCCAGGCACGAATTGAGATCCATCTCAAATAGTATTAACAATTCAAAACAGAAAGAACGAATATCTGTTAAAGAACTTTTTAAACCTTCCTTAAAACTGGTGCTGTTAATTGGAATTGTAATTGCAATTATCCAACAAATTACAGGTATTAACTCTGTATTCTTTTATGCACCAATGATTTTTGAACAAACAGGCATTGGAACCGATGCTTCGTTCTCACAAGCTATTTTAGTTGGATTAACCAATCTGGTATTTACTCTTTTTGCAATATGGTTGGTTGATAGAGTAGGAAGAAAACCTTTGTTGATTTATGGCTTGTTCGGTATTGTAATTTCAATGGTTATCTTATCGGCAAGTTTTGGTAACGCCAGTTACCAGTTAAGCGAAAAGAGTATTGATGAATGCTCCTCTTTTATTGAACCATCGAGTTTAGAGGGAATAAAGAATGTTGTATTCGAGAGTGATCTGGAATTCAACCAAGCTCTAAAAAATAGTTTAGGAGATAAAATATTTAAGGAATATCAATCAGAATTTATAGCGAAAGCTATTAGTATAAATCCATGGATGGTTTTAGGTGGAATTTTGGGCTTTGTGGCTTCGTTTGCTATTTCTATCGGACCTGTAATGTGGGTCCTGTTTTCGGAACTTTTTCCAAATCGCGTGAGAGGGTTAGCCATATCTTTTGTGGGCTTAATTAACTCGGGGATAAGTTTCCTTGTTCAATTGGCATTTCCTTGGGAACAAATGAACCTGGGCAATGCAACTACATTTTTAATATATGGAATATTTGGAGCGTTAGGGCTTGTATTTGTCATGATAATGCTTCCGGAAACCAAAGGTAAATCTTTGGAAGAACTAGAGCTTGCCCTGGTAAGAGAATGAGAACAGAATATATCCGATAAGGATTTATAATATAAAACTCAGAAGTTTTTTGTTGTAGGAAATTGAAGTTGAATCTATTTAGATTAAAATGAAGAAGAGTAACATTTATCTGGGAAATACAAACCTGAATTGCAGCGAGGCTGAGATTAAAGGTGAATTTGTGGAACTACAAAATGAGAAGTTTTACAAGATTAGCAATTCAGACCAAATGCCGGATTTCTTTATGAGTATTGTTAGTGATTCTGATCACTGGATGTTCATATCAAGTAACGGTTCATTATCGGCAGGAAGAAAAAATCGCGATAATGCATTGTTTCCTTACTACACTGTTGACAAAATCCATGATTTTAAAGGAATAACAGGAAGTAAAACTTTATTCTTGGTTGAAAAAGAGAACAAAACATTTTTGTGGGAACCATTCGCAAAAAGTTTGAACGAAGTATATAAAATCCGAAGAAATCTTTACAAAAGTATTTACGGCAATAAGGTCATTTTCGAGGAGAAAAACCTTGATTTGGGTATTGAATTTCAATATGCTTGGTATAACTCCGAGAAGTTCGGTTTTGTTCGAAAGTCTAGTATTAAAAACATAGGAGATGAGCAGGTGAACATTGAAATTCTGGATGGTATTCAGAACATCATTCCTTATGGCTTCGACTATGCTTTTCAGAACGAGTATAGTAATTTGCTTGATGCATATAAAAAGAATGAACTGTTAAAAGAAAGTGGACTTGGTTTGTACATGCTGAGTTCGATACCAGTTGATAGAGCGGAGCCAAGTGAATCTTTAAAGTGTACAAGTGTTTGGTCGCTTGGTTTAGAAGAGAAGAAAATTCTTCTGTCGGCAAATCAAGAGCAGAATTTCATTAAAGGTTTAGAATTGGAAACTGAAGTTGATGTGAGAGCCAAACGTGGTGCCTACATGCTAAATACTGAATTGACTTTAAGCTCTCAAGTATCTAAAGAATGGATGATTGTTGCAGAGATCAATCAGGATAGCTCAACAATTTCAAATTTGAATCAATTCATTCAAAGCGAAGCCAATCTTGTCGAGAAAATTAATGATGACATTCAGTTAGGAACTGATAACC
>JAOARS010000359.1 GCA_025210415.1 Marinifilum sp.
AAGGAAATCCCCCTACATGGAGTAGACTATGATTTTTTAAATGGTTTTGATATCTACTTAAAAAGAAAATACAAAATTCATCAGAATACTGCATGGAATTACCACAAGCATTTGAAAAGAGTTTTTAATCTGGCTATTTCTTTGGAATATTTGGAAAAGAATCCTTATCGAAAGTTTAAAGTGAAAAAGGAAGAATCGCATAGAGACTTTCTGACTTTGGATGAGATTAAGAAATTGGAGCAGAAGGAAATTGATCTGACTCGATTTTCAATAGTGCGTGATGTTTTTTTATTTGCTTGCTATACTGGATTTTCTTATGCTGATATTTCAAAGTTGGAGAAAACTCACATTCAATTGCGGGATGATGGGAATCATTGGATTTTTATTCGCCGCACCAAAACAAAAACTGAGGCTAAAATTCCCTTGTTTGGGAATTCAATGAGCATTCTAGCTAAATACAAGGATTACCCTGAAGCTATTTTGAAGGGAAGAGTGCTTCCAGTTTCATCTAACCAAAAACTGAATAGCTATTTAAAGGAATTAGCAGAGATTTGCAACATTAAAAAGAATCTGACCATGCACATGGCTCGTCATACTTTTGCAACCAGTATTACATTATCCAATGGTGTTCCTATCGAAACAGTTTCGAAAATGTTAGGTCATACTTCCCTTAAAGTAACTCAGATTTATGCCAGAGTCTTGGAGAATAAAATCTCTGATGATATGGGCTTATTGAAGGATAGATTAGGGTGGTAATTTTGACTCATCTGTATTTATCGGATATCGCGATATGCGATAAATATAATTAAAAGGTTGATATTCTGGCTTCAATTTAATAATATTGCATATCGCGATATGCAATATTATTAAAATTAAGAGCTATGAAACCACAAGATGTTGTTTTGTTATTGAAAATTGTAAGCATGGATACTTCCAAATGGAATCAAAAACCAGTATCAGAAGAGCTTTGTGTAAGTCAATCGGAAATAAGTGAATCGGTGGCGCGTTTAAAATTTGCAGGACTTTTGGCTCCGGATGGGAAAAGTGTGATGAAAATGTCCTTAATGGAATTTTTGGAACATGGAATCAAATATGTTTTTCCAGAGAAGCCAGGAGCTGTAGTGAGGGGAATGCCAACTTCTCATTCAGCATATCCTTTAAAAGATGAATTGAGTAGTACGGAAGATTATGTGTGGCCTCATGCTAAAGGAACAGTAAGGGGACATGCAATTTCACCATTATACAAATCGGTTCCAGATGCTGCAAAGAAAGACGCCTCCTTGTATGAATTACTGACTTTGGTTGATGCATTAAGAGTAGGGAGAGTTAGAGAAAGACAACTAGCTTGCATGTATTTAAAAAGAAGATTAAGACTTGAAGAATAGAACGATAAACATAGGAGTTGTTGCTGAAGTTGCCAGTGCACTAAAGGATTTAAATGAACATGTTGTTTTTGTCGGAGGTGCTGTTGTGGGATTGTACGTTGATGATCCGGCGGCTGATGAAATAAGACCAACAAAGGATATTGATATGACTTTGAATATTGTGGATGTAGGAAACTGGTCAGATATTCAAGAAAAACTAGCTACTCTTGGTATTCATCCTGATCCTTTTGGACATGCGATATGTAGTTATAAGTATAAGAATATTCCGTTGGATATTATGCCAGCAGAAGATAGTCCTTTGGGGCCTGCAAATCGATGGTATAAAATTGGATTTGAAAATCTGCAAAAAATTCAAATTAAAGATCAACTAATAAAAATACTTGATGCTCCATGTTATTTGGCAACCAAATTTGAGGCTTTCAATAATAGAGGAAATGATTACAGGATAAGTCATGATATTGAAGATATTATCTATGTAATAGACAATAGAACTACAATTGTGGACGAGGTGAAATTTGCAGATAATGTAGTCCAAACTTTTTTAATGGAACAACTAAAAAGGATTAAAGAAAAAGGTTTGTTGGATGAAGTCTTGTTATCGCATATTCATCCTTTAATGCTTGAAGAAAGAATGCCTGTGGTTAAAGAGAAGATTGACTCGATTTTAACATTTTGATTATTAATTGAAACATTAACGCTAATGAAAAAAGTTTAAGTATGAATGTGACGAGTTTCATTAGCTGTATCAGATTTAATGCTGCAACCGATACGACAACAAAATCAGTTTTTCCAAACTACCTTCCCAAATACGCGCTCAAAAATCCTAAACATCCCTATTTTAGTGTTGTTTGATGTCATTTGTATCGATTTGATTCTTGATAAATAGTCAGAAAATCAAGAAATTAATACTTGTGTGTTCCCAGAGAAAATCTGATTTTCTGACTCTCTTTTTACAATTAAAAAATTGTAAGGTATTGTCCTTAATACATGACCTTTAAATTAAAGGAATGCTTACGCATGTATGAAGGCCCCACATTATTAGCGAATAGTACATGTAAAACTTTGGTGATGGAAACAGGTGAGGAGTTTAAGTTTCCATTGTTACAGCAACTTAAAGAGGGGTGTGCAAGATGTGTTTTTGTGGAACAAAAACTCTTGTGCCTTCCGGCAAGGACCTTTCATCATGGGATGAAAGGCTGGATTCTGCGAAGGCTAAATAATGAAAAGCTATGAGACCAAGAACAGCAAAACAGGACAAATTGGAACATGGAGTCAGGGTGAGATTGACCAGTATGGAGAAAAGGATCTTGCAAAGAAGATGTAAGGAGGAAGGTTATCGTACCATGAGTGATTTTTGCAGAGTCAAATTGGTCAAAAGAAGAGAAATTTGAAAAATAAAAATAGAAGTTTCCAGAGATTTTGCTCTAATGGTAAGGCAACTTGACTATGACCTCAACAAAATCGATGTGAACCTCAATCAGCTTTCAAAAGCTGTTAACTCCAATGCCATTTATCAATTTTCTTTAGGGAATTGAATAAACAAATGGGATATCAGGATTTAAAAAGTGAAAGAAATAAAGCGATAAAAATTAAACGTAAAAAAAAGGTAAGAAATCTGTGATGGAAACACTTTTGTAGCTTTATAGTGTATTAAAATGCACTTTAGAAAGTATAAATAAGTAAAAATTTTAAAAGTTAGATAAAAGTGCATAATAATGCCCTATTAGATGAATGTTTATAAATAATTTATATTTTTGTATAAAAAAGAGTATTATAATGCACTTGGATAGATTAATTTGTTTGATAAAAGAACGACGTCAACAGATGCAGGTTTCTCAAGAAATGCTTTCTGAAATTTCTGGAGTGGCTCTTAGAACAGTAAAACAATTCGAGAGTGGGAAGGGGAATCCTACATTGAAAACACTGATGAAATTGACTGATGCATTGGGATTGGAGATCACTTTACAAGTGAAAAAGAGAACTGATGTATGAGGAGTGCTATGGTATTATATAAGGACGAAGAAGCTGGCGTGTTAACTCAGTATGATGATGGAAGTTTTTCCTTCCGTTATCACGACACTTGGCTAGAGAATGAATCTAAACCTGCAATTAGTCTGACCCTTTCAAAAGCGAAGGTGGAATATCATTCGAAATATTTATTTGCTTTTTTTTTTAACATGCTACCGGAAGGAGCTAACAAACAGGTTTTATGCAGTTCAAAAAAGATTGATAAGAAGGATGATTTTGGTTTGTTATTAGCTTCTGCGGGAAACGATACCATAGGGGCGGTAAAAGTGATTAGAATTAATTAAGAAATATGAATTTACCTGAAATAAAATATTGCCCTGGAACATTGGCAGCGGGTTTTGATACATATAGTAGAACATGTTTGAAAAGGCTTTTTAATGGGAAAAAGGTTAATCACATTTTACCGTATGATTCCCCAGCGAGTAATGCGGATTCTGATGTTTTATTTGATGATAGTAGAAAACACATATCAATTTCTGGAGTGCAGGAAAAATATTCTGTGGTACTGGAGAAGAATAAACTTCGATTAGCAAAAGAGGGTGAGAGAGGAAATTATATTTTAAAACCTATACCATCTTATGGGAAACAAGCAGATCAAATTCCTGCTAATGAGCATTTGACAATGCAAATTGCCCGTCAGGTTTTTGGTATTGAGACCGCTGAGAATGCTTTAATATTCTTTGAAAATGGCGATCCTGCTTATATTACAAAAAGGTTTGATGTGAAAGAAGATGGAAGTAAATGGGCGCAAGAGGATTTTGCCTCTTTAGCGGAAAAAACACCTCAAACCCACGGAGATCAATTTAAATACACAGGAAATTACCTTGAACTATTTGATTTGATGAAAAAATATGTTCCCGCCTATCAAATTGAAGCTCTAAAACTATTTAAACTTTTGATGTTCAATTATCTTTTTTCTAATGGTGATGCACATCTTAAGAATTTCTCCTTATTGGAAACCCCAATGGGTGACTTTCGATTGAGTCCTTCTTATGATTTATTGAATAGTAGAATTCATATAGAGGATAGTGTTTTTGCACTTGAGGATGGTTTATTACCAAGGAGTCTTGCCCAAGGAACGGTAAATAAGCAATATTATACTCTTGCAAAGCAAGCAGATCTAAATGAAAAACAGGTTGAGAAGATATTTGCATTATTGTTAGGAAATTCAGATAAAGTGGAGCAATTCATTGATGCTTCATTTTTAGATGAAAGAACAAAAAGGAGTTATTTACAATCTTATCAAGGGAGGTTGAAAAGGCTTTGTAAGTAATTTATAAATGTAGTTTCGAAAGGTAGAAACTGAACTTGAATCAGTTCAAAAAAAAGGTATCTTTAAGTATAAATTAGAATAAACATATGGTTTCAGAGACACAAAATCGACATCATCAAAAAAACGGTCTTAGAATTTATTGAAGATAAGCGACATAAAGGGTTGGGTTCAAGTCCCGCCTCGGGTACCAGGATGAAAGTCGTTTCAGAAATGAAACGACTTTTTTTATGTCTATAATTGATGTATTTAAAATCAGGGATGGATTGGGTAGGGGCAATTCATTCATGGAAAATAAAAAAAAGAGGAAAAGATTTTATCAATCTTCTCCTCTCTTGTGGTACCACCTGGAATCGAACCAGGGACACATGGATTTTCAGTCCATTGCTCTACCAACTGAGCTATGGTACCTTTTGTTTTGGTGTTACAAAAGTAAACAAAAATAGTTTTCAGCAAAATTATTTATCCCAATAGAAATCCTCACAACAAAGCATGAGTTTTGAAAATCATTCAATATCAATTTCTTTCTGTTTTTTTAGAATTGTTTTAAATAATAATTTTTGTTTGAAAGCAATACACTCTCATTCGTTTCGTTAAAATTAAACAAGGTATGGTTTTTGCTATACTTCAATTTGTACATTAATTACTAAAAATTATTATCCATGAATAAGATTCAAATCAGAGTGCTAAATCTAATATTCACCACCATATTAGTTGCGAGTATATTATTTTCATGTAGCGATGATGACAATAACAACTTTAGTAGAGATTCAAAAAACATTTACGAAACCATTGATGAAACAATGAACGAATGGTATTTGTGGAATAAAGATTTACCCAACCTTAGTCCTTCAAATTATTCTTCGGCTAATGAATACTTCGAAAATTTATTGGTAAATCAGGACAAGTGGAGCTATATTGCTAATCTTGATGAACTGATTGCGTACTTGGAAAATGGTACTTATGTTGGTTATGGGCTTGCTTTTAAATATGACCTTAATGGAGATCTTAGGGTAAAACTAATATTTGAAGAATCACCTCTTGCCAAAAAAGGGATTACCCGAGGATGGAAGTTAGTAGAAATTAATGATTTTATAATTCCTAATAATTCAACTGAAAATGAAAGAAAAAGAGTTCTTGATGAACTTGAAAAATCAAGTTCTACTTTCATTTTTGAAAATAATTTAGGAGAACAAAAAACAATTACAGCCAACCAACAAGAAATTGATCAAAATTCTGTTCTGAAATATGATGTGATCTCTTACGAAGGGACTCAAGTTGCTTACTTGGCTTTTGATAGTTTTTTAAACAGTTCTGAATCTGCCTTAAATGAAGCTTTTGAGGAATTTAGAGCAAAAGAAGCTAAAGAATTGGTTCTTGATTTACGGTACAATGGTGGCGGTAGTACTACCATTTCAAATCAATTATCCAGTTTAATTACCGGTAATTTATACGAGGGTGAAGTTTACTCAAAAGTATTCCATAATGATTCCAAAAACGATAAAGATTTCACATATGCTTTTAGCAAGCAGTCATCTGCTTATGGTTTTAATAGGGTTTTTATCATTACAACAGAAAGAACTGCTTCTGCCAGCGAAATGGTAATTAATGGATTGGCTGCATCGCCGTATTTAGGGCCTGAAAATGTAATTCTAATTGGAAGCAAAACACATGGAAAACCGGTTGGAATGTATGTTTTCGAAGAAAAAGAATTAAACTTGGCAATTGTTCCTATTAGTTTTTCTATTACAAATGTTGACGACAAGGGAAGTTATTTTGAAGGTATTCCTGTTGACTATAAGATATCAGATGATTTAAGTCGAGATTTTGGAGATATTGATGAAACCAACTTTAGAGCTGCTTTGGAATACATTAAAAACAATAATTTTCCAGTAATTACAGCAGCAAAGGCCTTATCAACAAAGGAGAGAGAGTTTAAAAAGAAAGGATTTGATTTGTTGATTGATGCGAATTAAACGAAAGTAGATATACACAAAAAAGCCGATCGATTGATCGGCTTTTTTGTGGTACCACCTGGAATCGAACCAGGGACACATGGATTTTCAGTCCATTGCTCTACCAACTGAGCTATGGTACCTTACCACTTTGCATCTCAAAAAAAGAAAGTGGTACCACCTGGAATCGAACCAGGGACACATGGATTTTCAGTCCATTGCTCTACCAACTGAGCTATGGTACCCTCTTTACTTGAGCGATGCAAAAGTACGTAAAAAATTTACATCACCAAATAAAATCAAGAAAAATAGAAAGTAATTTTTATCGGATTGTAAACTTCTTGTTACCTTTGCAGCCTAATAAAAAAGTATATGGTATTCGAAACTTACACATTATCAAATGGTATCCGCTTAATTCATCGACCGGTTAAGGCAAATGTTGCCCATTGCGGAATTATTTTGAATACTGGTTCCCGTGATGAAAAAGAGGACGAGTGGGGAATTGCTCATTTTATAGAGCATGTTGTATTTAAAGGAACAAACAAGCGTAAAGCATATCACATACTCAGTCGTATGGAAGATGTAGGTGGAGAATTAAATGCCTACACTACCAAGGAGGAAACTTGCATTTATACCACTTTCCTGGATAAAGATTACAAAAGGGCTCTTGAGCTGATTAGCGATATCACCTTTAATTCCGTTTTTCCTGAAAAGGAACTGGAAAAAGAAAAAGAAGTAATTCTTGATGAGATTAATTCTTATAAAGACTCTCCTTCTGAATTAATCTTTGATGATTTTGAAGAATTGATTTTTAAAAAAGATCCAATCGGCAGAAATATACTTGGCACACCAAAACACATTAAAGCCTTTAAGCGTGATGATATCTTGAACTTTATCAGGAATAATTACCATACAGATCAAATGGTAATTAGTTCTGTAGGAAATATTCCTTTTAAAAAACTGGTAAAGTTTGTTGAAAAATATTTTGGTGCAATTCCTGAGAATACCAGAACAAATAAAAGAACTAAACCGAATTCTTACAAACCAAGAACTCAAACTTTGGTAAAAAATACCTACCAAAGGCATTGTGTTTTAGGAAATGTTGCATATGATGCCAATGATGATTTAAGGATACCTTTATCATTGTTAACAAATATTTTAGGTGGCCCGGGAATGAATTCTCGCTTGAATTTATCTTTGCGTGAAAAACATGGATTGGCTTATAACATAGAAGCCAATTACACTCCCTATGCCGACACTGGAGTTTTTAGCATTTACTTTGGTACCGATAAAGGATATCTGGATAAGTGTTTGAATCTTATCCATAAGGAAATGGATTTGCTTTGCACAAAAAAACTAGGTCCAGGACAATTGACCAAAGCTAAGAATCAGATGATTGGACAAATCGCCATTTCATCGGAAAACAACGAGAATTTAATGCTGAATGTTGGTAAAAGCTTTCTTTTGTAC
>JAOARS010000360.1 GCA_025210415.1 Marinifilum sp.
AATCAGCGTCTAAAACTAATTGCCTAGCTCAAGCTGATTTTTAACCAATTGGTAATATTTTCCTTCAAGAGTGGTTAATTCCTCATGAGTGCCTTGCTCAACAATTTCGCCTTTTTCCAAAACAATAATTTTATCGGCATTACGAACTGTGCTTAATCGGTGTGCAACCACTACAACGGTTCTCCCTTTATTAAATTCATCGAGATTCTCCATAATTGCCAATTCGTTGTTGGCATCTAAAGCATTTGTAGCTTCATCGAAAAATAAGAATTCAGGATTTTTATAAACTGCCCTGGCAATTAAAATACGTTGCTTTTGCCCCTGGCTAAGGCCATGGCCGTTGGCACCAATATTTGTGTTGTAACGCAATGGTAAACTTTCAATAAACTGATCGATACAGGCTACTTGCACGGCATATAACAATCTTTTCTTATCGATGTGTTCCACACCTACTGCAATGTTTTTTGCAATGGTGTCTGAGAATATAAAACCATCTTGCATTACCACACCACAGTTTTGTCGCCACATGGCCGAACTGTAGTTTTCTATTGTTGTTCCTCCCAAAGAAATTCTACCTTTGGTTGTTGGATAAAATCCTAACATTAATTTTATTAAGGTTGTTTTACCACTACCCGATGCACCAACAATAGCCGTTGTTTTGCCTTGGTCTACTTTCAGGTTAACGTCATTTAATACCATTTCAGAATGCGGACCTTCGTACTGGAAACTAACATTTTCTATGTCTATTGTTTTCTCATCAGGAATTTCACTTAGTTTTTCGTCTGCTGCTACCTCTTCTTCTTTCATCTCATGAATCTCGCCCAAGCGTTCCAGTGATATTTTAGCATCTTGCCATGAATGAATAACTTGTACTAAATTATCCAAGGGAGAGTTTAACTGGCCAATGATGTACTGAACAGCCAACATCATACCCAATGTCATTCCTCCATCTAAAACCGCTTTTGCTGCCAAAAATGTAATGATGATGTTTTTGGTTTCGTTAAAAAATATCGATCCTGATACCTGATACTGATTTAAAGCCAAGCCTTTGGTTCGAACATGAAACAATTCTGCCTGAATTTGTTCCCATTCCCATCGCTTTTGCTTCTCGCAATTGTTCAGTTTAATTTCCTGCATGCCTGTTATTAACTGCACCAATGAGTTTTGGTTATTGGACATTTGTGCAAATCGTTTGCCATCTAGCTCGCGACGCTTTCGTAAAAACAAATTAACCCAAATGATATACAAAGCCGAACCAATAAGGAAAACCGTGAAAATAGTCATGTCGTAAATTGCAAGTACAACACCAAAAATTACAAGGTTAACCATAGAAAAAAGTACATTCAGGGTTGATGATGTAAGGAAACTCTCAATTCGGGTATGATCCTGAATTCTTTGCAACAAATCTCCAATCATTTTTATATCGAAGAAACCTATTGGTAACTTCATCAGTTTAATGAGGAAATCAGATATCAGAGAAATATTTATTCTTGTTGAAATGTGCAACAAAATCCAGGAACGTATGAATTCGACTGACATTCTTGAAATGAACAAAACCAATTGAGCTATTAAAACCAAATAAATAAAGTTTAGGTTTTGTGTATTGATACCAATATCGACAACCGATTGTGTTAAAAATGGAAAAATAAGCTGCAATAAACTTCCAAACAGCATTCCTAAAATTAACTGGATCAGAAATTTACGATAGGGTTTTAAATAGTTTAGCAAGAATCCTATACTCTTTTTACGGGAAACATCTTCATCGTTCTTACTGTAGAAATCAGGTGTTGGCTCAAGCAACAAACACAAGCCTTTCAGCTCTCCCTGGCTTTGTGTACTTGCCCATTGCTTTGTAAATTCCTCTTTTGTAAATTTTAGTAATCCTGAGCCTGGGTCGGCCACATGAACTGTTGTTTTATTCTTCTTGATTTCTACTTTGTGAACAACCACAAAATGATTTTGCCCCCAGTGACATACTGCAGGAAGTGGTGCTTCTTTAGCCAACTGATCGAAAGAAATGCGAACGCCCATACTTCGCATGCCAATACTCTCGGCAGCATCAGCTATTCCCAGCATAGAAACTCCTTCGCGGGTAATGTGCGATTTATCGCGTAAACTTTGCAAGGTGTAGGTCTTACCATAGTGCTTGGCAATCATGCGCAAACAGGTTGGGCCACAATCCATGGCATCCAATTGGCGAAAGTGAGGAAATCGTTTTTTCAAGATAAGTAGGAGTTAGCAATTAGTATAATCAAGCTTAAAAATAGTAAAAATAAAGCCTGAAATAATATATTTCAAGCTTTTACTAGAATATTCAGTTATTTGAAATCAAACTTAATTATTGTTCATTTTGTTGAACAAACCTTTCGTATTGTAATTCTAAAAAG
This sequence comes from Marinifilum sp., assembly GCA_025210415.1. Lineage (GTDB taxonomy): Bacteria > Bacteroidota > Bacteroidia > Bacteroidales > Marinifilaceae > Marinifilum. Next base: position 2,388 of record JAOARS010000360.1, read on the forward strand.
TCTTCTAATCTTCCTTTAAAAGGTGTGCAACAATCATTTGATTTTCCTTCATATTTATTTTCTAGTCTTCTTAAAGGGCAGCCACCATGGCATATAGGCAAATATGAGCATTCTCGACATTCAGAATCTTGATAATGATCGATTCCAATGGCATATTTGGCAATCAACTCATGATTTGTCCAAATATCTTTTTCATGTAAATTACCCACTACGAGTTTTTCATTTCCCAAATCTTCATAGCATTTATATATCTCTCCTTGCCATCCCACAATCATGCTGTTAGGATTCCGTACCAAACATTCCATATTTATATCATCAGGATATAGTTTTTCTGAAATAATTCCGTGGTTTTTACAAAGTTCGAGACAAAAATCAGTTGCTTCATTCCTGGTAAAACAATCACATTTTTTTTCATCGTTTTCATCCAAATGAATCCAGCCTGGATAAACTACAAATTTTTCAAAAGGATATCTTTCATTAAGCCACTTATAAATGTCTAAATAAGTTGATTTATTCGATTTGTCTATATTAATCCTGAGAGCTATTGTCATTTTATCCTTATGCTCTCCTGCATAGAAGTGATCCAAGTTTTTAATAATCCTATCGAATGTTCCATCTCCATTTAAAAGTGGACGTCGATTGTCATGAACTTCCTTAAAACCATCCAAAGTAATTTGTACCTGCTCAACACCTAAATCAACAAGAATTTGCACTCGTTTTGCATCAAACAAATAACCATTCGTTATAATTTCATTTTCTATAATATTAATTCCTAGCTTATTAATTCTTTCACCCAGACTTTTAATACGTTTATATTCAATTAAAGGCTCGCCTCCATACCAAGTAAGCGACAAAGTTTCTAAACCACATTTTTGTTTTTGATTTTCTAAATGCCGAATTAAAGCATTCTCTGTTTCATCACTCATACTTCCAGGCATCCTCCACTTTTCATAACAGTATGAGCAGTTAAAGTTACAGTACTGAGTAGGAGCAACTGTTAATACCAAATGCTTTTTGTCATATATTCTATGCATGCTTTCATGATGCATCTGCTCTACCAATACCTCTTCATTTTTTACAAGAATGAAATTATCCTTAAAATATTGCAATTCATCTTCGGAAAATATTTGGTTATGTGAGTCATAATCATTCTTTGAGATTGTATTCAAATCTTGAAACAAAGAATCATCTAATTGTAAAAATCCATTTGTATAAGAATTGTAAAGTAATTTCCCATATTTTTTAGAGTTCCATAGGAAATTATAGCGAGACCATTTTAATCTTTCCATAAATCTATTCTTTTGACTTGGCTTTTATTAATTCCAAACAATGTTCAAGAACCGGATCACCACCTTTCATGTACTCGCTTGCAACAAAAGGAATTGCTATATCCGGCTTTAATATACCATTTTCAGCATTAGTATATTCTAGATATTCTACCGTTGAGATTGACCAAAAAGAATTATTCCTTTCACCTGTGACTGCTTCTCCATATTTCAAAGCATTATGAGCAAGTGGTTCTCCTACCAGAAAACCCATATTATTATACTGAAATATATTAGCAAAGGTAGCTGCCATTGATGCCGTATTTCGACTAATTAATACATAGTAATTAATTCCCTCTATATACAATGAAGAATCCAACGGCATTTCTCTAAAAAATAAAGAATCAGGCAAATCCACAATCTTACCAAAATCTTCTTTCTTATATGAATAATCTTTATAAGTATGTTTAGAAACTTTCAATTTTACACCTGACTGATATGGAATCTTAGTTTTATTGGTAAACAGTGAAAATAACTCATCAAAACGATCACCATTACCTCCAGGATTTTGCCTAATATCAATGATTACATTATTATAACCTTTTGTTTTTACGGCACTAACAAATCGCTTAAGCCGCTTTATCAGATACTTATTATAATCAAAATTATTAATGTTAAAATATCCTGTTTCGCTATTATCAAATATCTTCTCTTCAAGTTTGCCATCGAGTTTAAACAAATTACCTAGAGTAAGTGGCATCCCTGGAATAGTAACTTCCAAACGCTTATTCTTTCTAAGAATAATTAAATCATAATTCTCTGCAAAATTAAAATGATGATAAATTTGGAGAGCATAACCTATCATATATCTATCATGATAAGAACTTTCTAAAAAACTCTTTGCACTAATTCCGTTTATAGATAGTATCATATCTCCCTTAATAATATTTTTATGAAGACTTTTATCAACAATCATAGTGTCGGAAATACTAACCAAACTGAATGGTAAAGCTTTAATATTTTTCGATTTAATTGTTTTGTTTTTTTTATGACCTAGCACGGGCATAAATCGTACGTGAGGATCTTCAAACGTTACTCGATCTAATAACCTTCTTCTAATTAATCTTTTTTCGGTTTCCTTAATAGGAACCGATGGCAATTCTGTACTAATAACATTAATTAATGAATCCCATTCATTTTCAGGAAAGGAATTAAATGGATTAGGGTGATAAGTTTTTAAGATTTCTTTATCCTCTTTTAATTGTTCTTTTGTTAATATAGATTTCGGATTTAGATCTACAAAATTGAAATCTTGAGAAAATACTTCTAAAGAACAACATCCACAAAAAACAAACAATAAAATGGGAATTAACGAACTCTTGATTTTATTAATATTCATATACATCCGTTTTTAAAAAAAAGTTTTTGCAGCTTACTTACTGCAAAAACTTTTAATAAATTAACTCCTAAAGTGTTCCATGAGCCCAAATACGTACCCTTAATCCTAATTCTACTTTACGATCTCTTCTTTTACAAGAAAAGCAAAGTCCTCCTTTTGAAGCCTGTAATTCTTTTTTTGACAATCTTTCAAACTTAGATTCGTTAATTACTTTAAATCGATTCTGTTGCATTTTTTTGAATATTTAGGACATACTCCTTCCCTCCACAACCGTCAATTGCAAAGGTCATCTCATTTAGCTAGCTTTGCTCTTGATCAGAGTAGCTCAGCTGCCTAAATCGTTCCGGGGTGAGAACGGACTGTTAGCAATTCCGGAACGGTTTTTTAAAATGTACATTGTTAAAAACTCTACTAATATAAAACAGTTCAATGCAAAAATTTGCGTTGAACTGTTTTTTTAAAGCATAATGCTAATTTAAACTTAATCTAAAGTATATGATTTTAACTTTCTGCAATAAGGTATGTCTACTCCTTCGGCTCTCATATCTGCAATAATATTATTGACTGTACGCTCACAAACAGCTAATTTAATGGCCAATTGGGCAGGAGTGCCTGTTGCATGCTTTTTAGCTAATTTTAAAATTCTATTTCTGAATTTAGAATTGTCTGAAGC
>JAOARS010000361.1 GCA_025210415.1 Marinifilum sp.
ATGCAGTATCAGGTGGTACTGTTACTTCAAAAGGTTTTGAAGCGATGCTTCTTGACAACCTTAGCAGTTATGAAAAGTTTTTAAAATCTTCAAAATAAGCACGAGATGAGCGATAAAGAACCATTATTCTCAGCTAAGAATCGAAAATTGCTTACCAACCCTTTGGGAAGCGATAACCCGATTACCGTACAGGTATTGGGGATCTGTTCGGCCTTGGCAGTAACTGCTAAGTTGGAACCTGCAGTTGTATTAACAATTTCGGTTACAGCAGTATTGGCCCTTGCTAATGTAATTATATCATTATTAAGACATACTATTCCTTCAAGAATCCGAATCATTGTACAGTTGGTTGTAATTGCCGCTTTGGTAATCCTTGTTGACCAGGTATTGAAAGCATTTGCTTACGATGTAAGTAAACAGCTATCGGTATTTGTTGGATTGATCATTACAAACTGTATTATCATGGGACGTTTAGAGGCATTTGCACTTGGAAATAAACCATGGCCAGCATTTCTTGATGGTATTGGTAATGCAGCCGGATACGGTATCATCCTTGTAATTGTAGCTTTCTTCCGTGAATTGTTAGGATCAGGAACCCTTTATGGTTTCCAGGTAATTCCTCAGGCAGTTTACGATATGGGATACGAAAACAACGGATTAATGATTCTACCTCCAATGGCTTTGGTTGTAGTAGGAATCATTATTTGGGTACAAAGATCTAAGGATAAATCCTTAATTGAGTCGAACTAATCAAAAGAAAAATCGAAACATGGAAAATCTGATTAATATATTTGTCAAGTCGATCTTCATCGACAACATGGTATTCGCATATTTCTTTGGAATGTGTTCGTACCTTGCGGTTTCGAAAACCGTTAAAACTTCTATGGGACTTGGTTTGGCAGTAATATTCGTATTGGGTATTACAGTTCCTGCGAACTATATGCTGAACAAATACATATTGGCAGAAGGAGCACTTGTTTGGCTAGATGCTTCGATGGCAGACGTTGATTTGAGCTTCTTAAGCTTTATCATGTTTATTGCCGTAATTGCTTCTATGGTACAATTGGTGGAAATGATTGTTGAAAAATTTGCACCTACACTTTATTCATCATTAGGTATTTTCTTACCATTGATTGCTGTAAACTGTGCAATTTTAGGTGGATCGTTATTCATGCAGGAAAGAGGTTATACTTCATTAGCAGAAGCAACTTCTTTCGGTTTAGGATCCGGAATTGGATGGTTGCTTGCCATTGTAGGTATTGCAGCAATTCGTGAGAAAATCCGTTACTCAAATATTCCTGCTCCATTAAGAGGATTAGGGATTACATTTATTGTAACAGGATTAATGGGAATTGCTTTTATGAGCTTTATGGGTATCAAACTCTAAGCTGATAACAGAATAAAGTAAATTGAATTTTTAAAAAATTTAATCGGAATAGAGATGATATTATTAACAACACAGGGAACAGTGATTGCCACAAGTATTGTAATTTTCTTGCTTGTGATACTGGTACTGGTTTCTATCCTATTGTACGCAAAGAAGAAACTTACTCCATCAGGAGAAGTAACAATTGATATTAACGAAGGAGGCCAAAAATTGGTTGTTGAGCCAGGTAATACCTTATTGGGTACTTTGGGTGATGCAAAAATCTTCTTGCCATCAGCTTGTGGTGGTGGTGGTACTTGTGCAATGTGTAAGTGTCAGGTTCACGACGGTGCTGGTAGCATCCTTCCAACTGAAGTTGATTATTTTACACGTAAGGAAGCACAGAACAATTGGCGTTTGGCTTGCCAGGTAAAAGTAAAAGAAGACATGAGCATGTCTATCCCTCAGGAAATTTTAGGAATTAAGAAATGGGAGTGTGAAGTTGTTTCAAATGGCAACGTTGCTACCTTCATTAAAGAGTTCGTAGTAAAACTTCCTGATGGAGAAATACTTGATTTTAAATCAGGTGGATACATCCAGATTGATGTACCTAAAATTGAAGTTGATTTCAAGGATATGGATATTGAAGAAGAGTACAGAGGTGATTGGGATCAATTTAAGATGTTCGATTTGAAGATGAAAAACCCAGAGCCAACATACCGTGCTTACTCAATGGCTAACCACCCTGCAGAGGGTAACATCGTGATGTTGAACATCCGTATTGCTACGCCACCTTGGGATAGAGTAAACAACACATGGATGAACGTTAATCCAGGAATTTGTTCTTCTTTCATCTTCTCACGTAAGCCGGGTGATAAGGTAACTGTATCAGGTCCTTATGGTGAATTCTTCATCAAGGAAACCAACAACGAGATGATGTTTATTGGTGGTGGTGCTGGTATGGCTCCAATGCGTTCTCACATCTTCCACTTGTTCCACACAGTAAAGACTGGCCGTAAGGCTACTTTCTGGTACGGAGCTCGTTCATTAAAAGAGGTATTCTACGCAGATCAATTCGACGCTATCGCTGCTGATTTCCCTAATTTCGAATGGCACTTGGCACTTTCTGAGCCACTACCAGAAGATAACTGGGAAGGCCCAACAGGATTTATTCACCAGGTAATTTACGATAACTACCTAAGCAAACACGAAGAGCCGGAAGATATCGAATATTATTTGTGTGGACCTCCAATGATGAATTCAGCTGTTGAAAACATGCTGTATGATCTTGGAGTACCAGACGAAATGGTTGAGTTTGACGATTTCGGTTGATAAAAAATAGAACAAGCCTCGATTATTCGGGGCTTGTTTGTTTTAAGCTCTTTTGTACTTTTGTTAAAGGATTATTGAAGAGGTATGGAACAGTGTTTGAACTTCTCGTAATTCGTAATAATCATTCGTCATGTATAAATATAAGTTTATTATTCTGCTTGTTTTAATAAGCGTTTTTGGTGCTTGCAAGCAGGAAACAAAGTATCATTTCAACGAAGGAAAGGTTTTTGGAACTTTTTATCATTTTGTATATCAATATCCTAAAAATGAAGATTTGCAAGCTGAAATCATGCAAAAACTTAAAGGTTTTGATTTTTCATTATCAACCTATAATCCGGAATCGGTAATTTCAAAAGTGAATGAGAATGATTCTTCAGTCGTTTTAGATGATTATTTTATTACCTGTTTTAAAACGAGTGAACAAATAGCAAAGATTACCAATGGAGCATTC
>JAOARS010000362.1 GCA_025210415.1 Marinifilum sp.
GTAGTTATTGCTGTTTTCATTGGCATTTGGTATGAATTTCAGTTTGGAAATATCTGCGGAAGCGATTTCTAATCCTGTAGCAACAGGGTTTCCGTCGTACTCCAGGTTGCCTATATTTTCCAGGCCTGTGATTTCGATTCCTGCAAAGGCTGTTTCAACATCGGCATAGGATGATGAGAAATCCGAAGCTGCAAAAATATAAGTTACATCTTCCAGTTCTGTTACCTCTTCGTTGGAAGCTGTTGGAATATCATTTACTGATTTCACTGTAATTGTGAATTGCTCAGGATCTGATTCATCATCTCCTCCATTTGCAGTTCCTCCATTATCGGTAATGTAAACCGTTACTGTAGATGTTCCAAATGCATTAGGTGTTGGCGTAAAAGTTAAAGTTCCTACAGCATCAATAGTCGGATTTATAGTAAACAAACCAGAATTTGTATGACTAACATGAAGAGTTACATCTTGACTACTTTCATTTGCGGCTCCTTCATATTGTGTTGCAATCTGTCCGTTTACCGTAGCTGGTCCGTTATCTTCATCAACAACTACATTCTTCGAAGCCTTAAATGTAAATGATGGCTCATCGTTTACCGACAAAACATTTACTGTCATGGTGTATTCCAAATCGGAATAATCTGCACCATCATAAACTTTAAACTTAAAGCTTGAATAAGATGAAGCATGCTGATCTGGATTAGGAATAAACTTCAACTTAGGAATATCAGCTGCATTGATCTCCAGATTATTCGTTACATCGGTGTTGTTATATTCCAAATCTCCCACAGATTCGATTTCGGTAATCTGAATTCGATTCATTGGTTCATTTTCAATATCGCTGTAACTATCCGAGAAATCGCTTGCTGCGAAAGTGTATGTAATGTCTTCGTTCGTACTTACCGCTTCGTTGTCTGCTACCGGATGATCATTCACCGCCTTAATGGTAATGGTGAAAGTTTCTGAGATAGAAGTGTCAACACCTCCATTGTCAGTTCCTCCATTATCCTTCAGTACAACTGTAACAGTAGCCGTTCCAAATTTGTTGGCTGCTGTAGTAAATGTAAGTTTACCATTGTTGTCGATTGCAGGCTGAACGCTAAACAGCGAGTTGTTATTATTAAGAACATTAAAGTTCAATGTTTGTGATGATTCATTTGCAGGACCTTCACTCATCGAATTCGCATGATTGTTACTTTCGTACAAACCATGATCTTCGTCAATTGAGACATCCGGATCAGCAGTTAGTGCAAAAGTTGGAATATCGTTCAGTGGAGTCACATTAACTGTCATGGTATAAACAGATGTACTGTAATTCTCTCCATCGTAAACCTTAAACCCAAATGTTGCATAAGCTGTTCCATTTTCGTGAGGATCAGTTGAGAATGTCAGGTTAGCAATATCCGTTAGGTCCAGGGCTTGATTCAGTGTAACATCCGAAACACCTACTTTCAGGTAACCCGCTGTTTCCAGACCAACAATTTTAATTCCTGCAAAAGCACTATTTTCTGAGAAATAATCATCAGAATATGAATTAGAAAATTCAGCAGCCGTAAAATCATGGGTTTGATCTTCAAGAGTTGTTACCGATTCATTATTTGCAATTGGCGCATCGTTTACAGAATTGACTGTTAAGGAAACAGTCGACTCTGACGAATAATCTTTACCATCGTGACCTGTCCATTTGAATGAATCGCTTCCGAACCAATGCTGATCTGGTTGGTAGATTAAATTCCCCAACTCACTATATGGAACTTCGGCATCTAAGGTCACTGTTGTGGAACCATATTTTAAAATACCATGATCAGGAGTATCGGTTACTTTAATCTTACCAAAGGTATCATGCACATCAACATCTGAATAATTACCCAGAGAAATATCTGTAAAATCTGTCGTTGCAAAGACTACATCGTTATCCTCATTAACTGCCGCTTTTGAAAAGTCAGATACCGTTGGAACTGAGTTAATATAGGTAAAACTGAAAGTTGCAGAGTTTGCTGCATATTCGGTTCCATCATAAGCGTTCCATTCTAAATTTACGGTACCATTTGCTCCCGCACTTGGAGTAAATACTAATCCATTTAATAACTGTGCATAGGTATACTTACCAGTTGTTAAATTGACACTGTTCAATTGAAATTTCCCAATACTAGCATTAGGTAAACTTATAATATTGACCTTTTCGAATTGAGAATCTGTGGCATCATTATCACTATACTGAGATTCAAAATTAACTCTTGCAATGGTTACAACTATATCTTCTAATTTATTACCGAAATCATGATCTGATACGACAGGTGCGGTATTGTTGTGAGTAATAAATACAGTTGCATCACTATCTGCATAATCTAATCCATCAGATCCATTCCAATCAAATGAAGAATTCCCCTCATAACCATCAACCGGATCAAACTCTAAGCCTAACCCAGTGTCGATATTACCAACCAAAATTACATCGTTAATTGCAATATTTACACCATTTAATTTTAATGTTCCGTGCAAAGGATTAGGTAGCGATATAATTTTTATTTCAAAAAGTTCACTATTTGGATTTCCATAAGGAGCGTCAACATCAGAAAAATTGGCTATAAAATCATTTTTCAAAATTTGAACATTATCATCTTCAATAGCAGGTAATTTAGTAATATCTGAAACAGTTGGTTTATCCTGAATTGGATTAATGGTTAAATTAACCCGTGCAGGTGATGCCGAATAATTGTCTCCATCGTAACCAAACCATTGAAAATGATCGGTTCCATTATAATCTGGTTTTGGATTATAAGTCAGATTATTCAAATCTGAAAGTAAAATAACATCATTAACTGCAACATTTCCTCCATTTAGTTTTAAAGTACCATTAGATGGTAATGTATTAATTTTGATTTGCGTTAAAACATCGTGAGAATCTATATCGAAAAATGGACTATCTTCGGTTGAAAAATCTGAAGATATAAAAGTCACTTGATTATCTTCATCAACAGCTGTTTTCGAAAAATCGTAAACAACTGGCGGTGTATTTTTGTACCAAATTTTAATGGAGGTATCATTATCTGAATATTCTGTACCATCAAAAGCATTCCATCTAAAGGTTAATTGCCCGTTGAAATTTGGATTTACTGGCTGACATATAATGCTTTTAGCATTAAGTGCCGAGTAATCAATTTCATCATCAATATTTAATTGAATCCCATCCAATGTAAACAATGCAGTTAAGGCACTAGGTAAACTGGTGATTTTTATCTTCTTAAATGGCTCATCGTACTTATCTTCATCACTATACTTCTGCTCAAGCATTAATTGCGTAATAGAAACCGGTTTATTCTCTTTTACATTTTTAATTTTTCTCGAACTTAAAACTGGTTTTCTATTGTAATAATTAATTGACACTTGAGCATCAGCAACTGCATAATCAGCACCATCTGATGCATTCCAATCGAAAGTAACTACACCAACAAACCCAAGTGCAGGTTCAAAAACCAAATTTCCTAAATCAGCCTTTAATATTTCCTGGTTTAAGATTACATCTGTAATGCCTAACTTCAAAGTTCCCATTGATACTAATGGCAATGCTGTTATTTTAATTTTTTGAAAATCAGGATTAAAATTCCCCACAAGATCTGCATCTGTAAATTTATCCTCAAAAGTTACAAGATCAAATGATGTTACTTCATCCTTGTTATTACTTAAAGTAATATCACTAATTACAGGTATATCCTGAACCTGAGTTACATTAATTGTAATGGTAGCATCTGCATTTGCATAGTCGTAACCATCATATGCATTGTAATCGAATGTAGTTGATCCATTCCAGTTTGCATCAGGTCTAAATTTCAAATCCAACAAATCACTTCTATTGATTTCATCTCCTACGGAAATTTCTACCGTACTATTTAAAAGTTTACCGTTACCAGGCAGGCTTACAACTTTTACTTTTTCCAATTTTTGCATTGGATCTAAGCTAGTCTTAAAATGAGAATCAAAATTTGATAAAAGAATAGCAATATCAGTGTCCTCATTTCCTGTTACAGTAAAGTCATTCACCACTGGTGGATTGTTCAATACATCTACAGTTTTTGTTATCTGATCAGCGCATTCTTCATTATTTTTTGTTGTCAAAGTAACTTCAAAACCAGAACCAATTGTATTGTAAGTTATAGCTGGATTCTGAATCGTAGCAGCACCAGGAGTTCCATTTTCGAAAGTCCAAAGCCAGGTATTGATTGTACCATCATTTGCATCATTAATTTTAGATGTTGCTAAATCAGTAAAATCAATTGCATTTCCTCTTAACACAGGTGTGCTTGCAATTGAAAAATCTGCCTCAACTTTATAAATACCAATATCAACTGTTGTTGATTTAACACATTGACTGTTATCCGTTACTGTTAATGTTACGGTATTCGTTGTTCCTGCATCACCAGCACCAAATACATGTGATTGTATCTGAGAATTTGATTCTAAACCATCGCCAAAATCCCAATGATAAGAGGATATTGAACCATCACCATTACTTGTTGTTGCGGCCCCGGTAAACTTTACCGATTCGCCAGGACAAACTTTATGATTTTGATCCACAGCTTCTAAAGTAGAAATCAATACATTAGTAAGATTATCTGGAGAAACAACTGTTACAAAATCAGCTTTCGTTAAAGTTGCTGTACAACCAAAGTCAGTGGCAACGGTTAATGTTACATCATAAGTTCCTGCCGTAACATATGTAAATTTAGGATGCTGTTCATTGGAATCCTCTATTCCATCTTCATCGAAATCCCACGACCAGGAAACAATTTGATATCTATTGTCAGTTAAAGTAGATAGGTCGGAAAATTGAAATTCTACATTCTCACAAATATTATTGCCTGAGGATTTGCTAAAATTAACAACTGGAGGTGTACTTGTGTTAATGCGCCCTAAATCTTCGCGAATATATGAGAATGAACCACAGGTTCCATCATCTGTAAGAATCAGGATAGGTAACTTTGTACCTGCAGTTGTATAGTCGTAAGTAATCGACTTCTGGGTTGTACCTTCAGCAATACTCTCATTCTGAGTAATCCCAATACCATAATCCCAAGTCAATTCGGTAACATCTTTCATGTTGGTAGCCTCAAATGTAACTTCGTGATTAGGATCTGCACAATCTTTCAGATTGTTATATGAGAAATTACCAACTGGTCCGGCTACTTTCACAGTTTGGGTAGTTGTTTTTACACAACCACCTGTTAGTGTAACAGTTAAGGTCACATTATATGAACCTGGCTCAACGTAAAAATGAAGAGGCTCTCTTGAAGTTGCCGTTTCACCATCGCCAAAATTCCAAAGGTATGAACTCACCATTGAAGCATTATCATTCGCACGGAATGTAGTTCCAGCCGGTGCACAACCAAGGTTGGTATCATCGGGAGTGAAACTCCCATCACCATCCACAATTGTAATTTCTTTGCTTGTTTCATCAGGACAACCCAACGAACTGGTTACTCTCTGCTTTATTGTAATTGTTCCCGATCCGGAATAAACAAAAGTTTGATTTGAAGATGAAGAAGTACTGATTTCATAAGTTCCATCACCGTCCAAATCCCACTCGTATTGAGTGATAGTTGCCGATCCATTTACAATACTTGCCATATTGTTGAATGTAACCGTTTCACCAGCACAATAAATATCCTGATCAGTTGTAAAGCCAGCAGTTAAATTCGGTACAATTACTGAGTTGCTTTCGGAAATTGTGTTCGAACAAGCATTCTCGTCAGTAACTTCTAAGCTTACCGTAAAATTGTTTTCACTCGTATAGGTATGAGTAGGGTTTTCAAGAGTTGAAGTTGTTCCATCACCAAAATTCCACGCGTATGTATAATTTGCTACATCAGCAAGATCATTATCATCCTTCGTTGTAGTATTGGTAAAAGTAATTTCCTGATTTAAACATGCTTCAACAGGATCTTTTGCAAACGAAGCCACAGGCCCATTAATACTTAAAAATCCTGTTTTCACAACATGGTGAACACAACCTCTTGCTTCGGTAACAGTCATTTTCACATCGTACAAATCGGGACTTGCATAGGTGTAACTTGATTCTAAACCATGTTTTTCAATGCTCCCATTGTTATCAAAATCCCAGGCTATCGATGAGATTTGAAAATTGTCAGAAGAATTGTCTTCAACCTGGTTCGTAAATTTGATTTTTGCCGGATGACAATCCATTGTTTTATCGGTAACAAACTGAGGATTCGAAGTGGTAACAACTATGTCATCTTCAAAATTATCAGTACAACCTGTCTCAGGATTATAAACCGTTAATACCACAGTATAATCATCTGCTATGGTATAGGTATGCGTTGGATTTTTTTCGTTACTCGAATTTCCATCTCCAAAATCCCAAGTATATGTTGTTCCTGTAGCCTGCGAAACACTGGTATTGGTAAATTCAACTGTTGCAGGAAGCTCACAAAATACACTATCCGATCTTGTGAAACTTGCAACTGGTTGCTTGATTACAATATTATTTAATACAAATGGATCGGACGGACAGCCATTATCGTAAGCTGTTACCATTAAGGAATATATCCCATCCTTGATAAATTCTCTGCTGATAGTTTGCGGCGAATTTCCATCATTAAAAATAGAATTTCGTGCTTCATTGTCAGAAAATGACCAGTGTAAGCTATCTGCTAAACCTGTAAATATAGATGTAAACTCAATTTCACTTTCAACACAATCGTCACTTGGATAGGTAATATTTGTAACTTCAGGCTTTTGTCCTACCTCTACAATTTTATCTTTTGTTATTGACAGGGAACAACCTTTGGTGGTAGTAATACTTAAACCAACAGAATATTCTCCTCGTGTATTATAGGTATGAGAAGGGTTTTGTCCGCTTCCTGCCACAGATCCATTCTCAAAAGTCCAATCCCAATTGGTTACAGGATCATCGCCAGCATCCGAATAAGATCCGATAAAATTAACAGTCAATCCTTCACATCCGTCTGAAGGATCGGAAAGGCTGAAATTTAAAGTCTTTTCATTAATAAGTACATTGTTGGTAAAAGATTTTGAACACCCACCATCAGTAGTTACAGTTAACTTAACAGGATGAGAGCCTCCCCTATCAAAATTATAGGTTGGATTTTGCAGGTTGCTATTTTCAATGTTATCACCATCGAAATCCCACGACCATGAGACAATGTTGCCTTCAGTGGTACTTGAAGCATCAGTAAAACTTACCGTATAGTTAGGAGGACAAGCCGAACCTGTTTCATAGGTAAATGCTGAAGTAAGCCCCTTAATAGTTATTGTTTTAACCACCTCCATTTCACAGCCATCGGAGTGTGTCACTTTTAAGCTAACCTGGTGATCTCCAGCTGTATTAAATGTGGTACTCCGATTCTGTAGACTAGAATCCTCATTATTGGCAGTGTTAAAATCCCACGACCATGCAATAGCACTTGCCGATGAAGCATCTGTAAAATTTACAGTTTGACCAGCACATGATCCGCTATAAGTAAAATCGCTGCTATTGTCATCGTTGAATTGAATTTGCTTCACCATTTCTGTTGATATACAACCTGCATCTGAAAGTAATGTTAATGATACATCAAATGTTCCGGCATTTGAAAATGTATGAGTATATGATTTAGTTTTTGCTTCAATACTGCCGTCATCGTTAATATCCCATTGATATTCACTAATACTTCCTTTAGATATTGTTGCAGTAGCTTCTAAATTCGCATCACCCAATCCACATGCATTTTGCTTGGTCATGCTAAAATCTCCTGTAGGAGTAGCATTTACAGTAAATACTGCTGGTTTATA
>JAOARS010000363.1 GCA_025210415.1 Marinifilum sp.
CGGCGTTTTAATTTGCGAATTTCGCGTGGGTTAGAGTAATTGTAGTTGTAGGTTAATGAAACCTCTAATCCTCCCCGGCTTGATGAAGCTACCTGTAAATCGGAAACATTTACATCATATGTTAGCATGAGTTTTAAGCGTTTCTTTTCGTAACCAAATGCAGGAATAATATCTTGAGTAAAACGATACCACATCCCAAAATGGAATATGGTTCCTCTGTTTCCGAACAAAGCCATACAATTTGCTCCTGCAATCCATTCGTTGGCATTTTTCTCTGTGGTGTACATTATTTCAGGCTTAAAATACATTCTTGAGCTGATTCTGCTTTCGAGCCCGGCATGCCACGCAAATCTTCTTTTCAGGTTGTTTGTACTGAAATTGATCTCTTCATCTTCGTAGCGGTAAAACGATTCCTTAGGTTCATTGATGTGACTTACAGCCGATCCCATAAAATATTTGGTTTTACCTCTGAAGTAAGTCATCTGAAATCCCAATGAAAAATCCATATAAAACAAAGATTGTGAAATAAAATCTTCACCACTGTTTCCTCCTTCAAGCTCTTCGCCAAAAGTTAGTTTGCTAAGATCTACCGATTTGTTAATCATTTCGACCCCAATACCACCGTGTAAGAAAAGGGTATTACCAGCATTTAGGCTCTTGTTAAGCGAGGATGCAAACATTACCTGTGTGGTTTTTAATCCGCCATCACCAGCTTTGTCATTAAAAATCATTCCTCCTACACCAATCCAGGATGAGCTTAAGAGTTGTGTTGACAATTTACCATCGACAAATACTGCCTGGGAAACAAAAGGAATGGTAACGCTGTTCCACTGATTACGATAATTTAATCCGCCACGAAGGTTGTAATCTGAATTTCCTGTAAGAGCAGGGTTTAACAATAACGGAATAGAATAGAATTGAGAAGAGTGTACACGCTGCGCCGAGAGTTTAAAAACTCCCAAAATTACAACCAACAGCAAAATCAGACTACTCTTTCTCATAAACACTTATTTGGGTTTGCCGATTCCCCCAACGCACTCAATATGCAATGGCATAAACCCCAAAATTTCAGTATGAAAATGGGTAATATTTCCGTATTACCCAATACATAACCATATCTAATTCGATAAAACAACTATTCATTTTGGCGGTTTAAATATAACTAATCAATTCTAAAAAATATCATTGATAAAACCCTGTTAATCAAATCTACCTTAGCAGGGTAATATTTCCTTGTTTTTGCATTCGACTTCCATCTTTAAATGTAACCTTCAGGAAATATACGTAAACATCCATATCAACTCTCTGTCCTTTAAATGTACCATCCCATCCGTCACCTTTACTTCTGTGTAAATGAACTGATTGATATACTTTATGGCCTAATCGGTTTACAACAATTAAACTCATGTTTTCAACCTCATCAATGTCTCCGACCAATTCCAGTTTGTCATTTTTATTATCGCCATTTGGTGAGAATGCCGTTGGTAAAGATACATTATACTGACTTCCGTTTGTCGATACAAGAATGGTATCTCTTCCTGTACATCCATATTCGTTTGTAACTTCCACGCGATATTCTCCCGCTGTACTTACGTTAATAATTCGATCAATTGCACTTGGTTTGATTTTGATATCTGAATCAACATACCACATGTATGATATACCGGCATCACCTGCATCTAAATTAACAACTTCGCCACTTGCCAAAATAATATCATCACCTAAATTAACTTCAGGAGTTGGATCAAATGTTACGTCTATACATCCTTGTTCAGTATTGCCCTGAGAATCTGTTACACTAACGCAATATTTTCCTCCTTTATCTACATAAATTCCTTCTTCATTTGATCCTGATGGAATCCATTCATATTTAGTTGCTGTAAAATCTTTATCATTCGTTACTATTGCAGGCTCCAAATAGATTGTTTCTCCCAAACAAGGAGGATCAGTTATTTCAGCAAACTCTACAGCAAACTTACCTTCGCGTTTGGTAACACTTATTTCATCGGTTCCAACACAGCCATGAACACTTGTAACACGAACAGAGTATACATTTTCTTCTGTAACGGTAATGGTTTGTGTTGTTTCGCCATTTGGCAACCATTCGTACGATCCTCCTATGCCTTCATCTCCGGCATCAAGTGTTACAGATTCATCATCGAAAAGGGTAATATCATCGCCTAAATCAACAATTGGTAAAGCATGAACGGTAACTGTAACTTCATCAGATTTTTCATTTCCTGATTTATCTCTAACTGTTACTGTATATTTTCCTGATTCACGAACTGTTAAGGTTGATGTTATTGCTCCGTTAGACCATAAGTAAGTGTAGTCTTGTGTTATTGAAGGATTTGGATTCAGTACAATTTCATCTCCAAAACAAATTTCCTGATCTTCACCCAATTCAATAGCAAATACATCGTTTACACTTGTTACTACAATCTCATCAGAAGCAGAACATCCATTAGCGTTCGTAACGGTAACATTATAGGTATTGCTTGTGTTTACCTGAATAGTTTGAGTTGTTTCACCCGTAGACCATAAGAAGTTTGCTCCTGCATTTCCAGCATCCAAAGTTAACACCTCTGAATCGGCCAATTGGTAATCAGGGCCTAAATCAACTGTTGGTGTATTCCAAACAGTAACATTTACAACGGCCGACGATTGTTTTCCTGTATTTGTATCGGTAACGGTTACAGAATAAGTGCCTGTCTCGTTTACTTCCAATGTTGGATTTACGGAAC
Source organism: Marinifilum sp. (assembly GCA_025210415.1). Taxonomy (GTDB): domain Bacteria; phylum Bacteroidota; class Bacteroidia; order Bacteroidales; family Marinifilaceae; genus Marinifilum. The sequence goes on from JAOARS010000363.1 coordinate 2,745, forward strand.
CATTTGACCACAGGTAAGTGTAATCGCCATCAAAGTCAATTACAGGAGTTAACACCCTGCTTTCGCCCGAACAGAAGCTAATATCATTACCCAAACTAACCGAAAATGATTCTACAACTTTTACATCAGCATAAACTGTATCGCCTGCACAACCAAATGCACTTCTTTCAATTAATTTAATTTGATAATCACCTGGTGCTACATTCCACTGAACATCAAACTTCAATTCACTATGGAAATTGTCGCTTAATTTCGATGTACTTTCATTAAGAACAGTTGTGCCAGACGGAACAAAAATTGTGTAATCTTCTTTCTTTTCTATTGTAGCAGTATAAGCTTGAATGGTTCCTGCCTGAACAACAGGCTCGTAATCTCCGAATACAGTACTTGGCAAGGCCAAAACATCTACTTCAAGAGTTTGGTTGTCCTGATCTTTTTCAACAGGTATTCCACTCAAAGTTTTCGCTTCTACCAATAGAATTTCAGCTTTGTGAGTTTTACCTGTTGTATTAGGAATTTCCAAATCAAAAGTAAATGAATTCGTATAGATCTCATCAGCTCCTGTTGGCATCACAGCCGGATCTCTATCAACAGAGTATTTGAATGTCCAAGGTTTAGGCCCTGTGTAATTAACAGTTACACTTAATTTCCCATTGGTATCGCCACCATTGTTCTGAGCACATACATACGGAACAGCCAAATCTTCAAATACAGCTGTTGGTTTTGCATCATCAACAACAACCAGCATGGTAAGGGCTTCACCAAAACAGTGAGTTCCTAAATCTTCCGGATAAACTTTTACTTCATAAGTTCCAGGATCATTAAACTGATAATCTCCGGATTCGAAAGTTGTTGAAGCTAAGTAAGCAACAGAACCATTCGAAGTATTGGTTACAGACCAATGATACTTATAGGAAGCATTTTCTTCAACTTTAAAATTAAGTGTTGTTCCCTTAACTACATAATGCTGTGCCACAGCCGCCAATCCTCCCATGAGGATTAGCAGTGCGGTAAGCAGTGTTTTATGTAGTAAGGTTTTTAGCATTTACTTTTGTTGTTAGTTTAAAGTAAGATTTGTGATGACTGGTTTAGGACGAACAGTAAGCGTTCTTACATTGTTAGCTAAGCCTGTTGTTGCACCATTACCAGTCTTAACCGATACAGGCTGAGAATCTTTTGTTGTTGCTGAAATCAGCGTTAAAGTAACCGTTTGGCTTCCCGTTGTCTTATTTTCGAAGTCAGCAGCTGAAATTGTACCTGTTGCAGTATTGAACGTTTTCTTCTGCGTTGTTTTAGCACCATCTTTATCAGTAACTTCATAAGTTAATTCGAAAGGAGCAACACCACCAGTGAACACCACATCGAAATCTGTATTAGCTGTTGGATCTCCTGCTAACAACGAACAGGTAATAGCATTGATATTATCTGCTGCATCTGCAAACATAACTGAAGCTTCTCCTTGTACTGTAATATCAACAAAAACAGCTTCCGAGATACAATTATTATTATCAATCACCTGAGTTCTTAATTGGTAAGTCTGCCCTGGAGTGAAATTAACATTATCAAAAGTAATTGATACTGTAGCATTTTTCTCACCAGACAAATCGATCACTTCAACATTAGATCCATTTAGGATTTGCCACTTGTATTCTTTAGGCGTAGTTCCTGCATCTGGATTCGCAGTATAATCATGTTTTGATCCTACTGTTACATCTTGAGTTTGTTGAGCAAATGCACTTCCTGAGAAGGCAATTAACCCAACTAATAACACGAATAATCCTTTAAACTGTTTCATAGTATTCTATATTCTTTTGCTTATATCCTTTATTGAATTTATTTGATTGTAATTCCTGACATAGAAGGTAATCCCCATGCTTCGATTGTATAAGTGGCAGCAGGAGTTATATCCTTAATTGTTCCACCAGTACCATTTTCCATCTGACTTACTGTAATTACAAAATTGTGATCAGCATTAACATTTGGATTTACAAATGATGCCGCTGGGAAAATGATTTGATATTCGTTTGGATTACCAACAGTTGTTCCTACAGAAATCCATCCTTTATCTGTTCCATCAACAGCATACTTAACCTTTACGGCTTTACCTGCTGTATGAACTAAACTTGTACCTGTAAGGGTTACTGTTACCGGAATATCAGTACCTGACTGGTCAACAGAACACTCTTGTTGGCTTGTACCCACAAATGCAAAGTTCAAACCGGCATTGTCGTCTTTATTGGTAATTATTATTTCAATTGTCTGATATGTAAAACAGTCATGTGCTCCTTTTTGACTTACTCTTAAATAATAAGTTGTTGTTGATCCAACTGTAGGTGCATTATTCCAGGTTACATTTACTTCTCGGGTATCATCTCCACTATTAAAAGTATATGTACCAACACCAGCAATAACAGGAGCAGTACATACTGCATCTGAAAAGACCTCCCATTTATAAACATCTGTATCAGCACCACCTTCATTTACCCCATAAGAGAAGGTTGACTCATTTGTTACATTATGAGTTCCACCATCCATACCAGCTTGTGCAAAAACTGAAGCGGAGGTTAAGATCATTACGAACAAGAATAATAGCTTTTTCATATCAGTAGATTTTATTTGTTTTTATTTTATTGAAATTGGTGTCATTTGTGGTAGTGCATACAAGCTTCTTGTATGATTATCATTACCCGTCACGACATTCAGAGTGCCACCATATTTGTTCACAGCACTCTTTATTATTATATCATAGCTTTTATCAATATTTTCATCTTCAATAATGCCTAAAACATTAAGCATTTTATCTGCAAAATTGATTGTTGCAGTTCGATCATCAGTATCTCCTGTAATTCGGTACTTAAGCGTGATCGGATATTGGGATTCAGGCAATTGTGTTCCTGAATCAAACATTGCTACTAGTTCTGTAGCAAATTCATTATTTTCATCAGCACAATCTGATGATGTTAATTCTTTAAATTCTATTGTTGGTGTTGTTACTACTTCAATATGAATAGCTCTCCAAATAGAACATCCATTTGGATTCGTTTCCTGAACCATTACATAATATTCACCGGCTTCTTTCCATTTAAAGTTCACTTCCGGCTGGTCTGCATCTCCAACAATTTCATAAGCACTTGCAGGAGCAGCAGTTTGTAAATTTGGATTGGTAACAACAATCCAAGCATAATTATTTCCTACTGTTTCGGTAACTTTATAATTATGAACAGATTCAATAAGCACATACCTATCCTGAGTCATTCCATAAATCGGAACAACCATCACCAATAAAATGGTAATAAGGATTTTATATAATGCTTTTCTATTCATGCTTTATTGGATAATTGTTGCCTGCCGAAGCAGGCAACAATTATATATAATATTAAGACTAATCTGTAATAATTGCAGTTGTTGCTGGCAATGCCCAAACGGAAACTGTTGCACTATTTATTGCGTCTGAATCTGGATCAGAAGTATCATGCTCTGTTTCACTAATAACAGTTAATGCAGCAGTTACATCCTGATCTGCACCTAAAACATTATCAAATACAACAGTCATTGTTGTTGTCAATGTTCCTCCAGGAACAGTAACTACACCTGATACA
>JAOARS010000364.1 GCA_025210415.1 Marinifilum sp.
TCACCTTCCGGTTTTACCAATGGCATTAGCTGTTCGTAACGAATTCCTTCCAGGTCGGTTCCTTTGTGCTCCGAAAGAGTTTTGAAAGTTAAACGCTTGTCGCCTGCTTTGTATTCACCCAATTCCAATCCTTCATATTTTTTATCGAAGAAATTGTAGAACAGGTCTTTTGCAAGAATTACCACACAAGGAATTCCTGTATATGGATTGAAAGTACGTACTCTAACATAGTCGACCTTAGGACCAACAGCCAATGCCGTATTCGATGGCAAGGTCCAAGGAGTAGTTGTCCAAGCAATAAAGTATGCATCGCAATCAATACCTTCGTATAAAAATTCACTTTTCTCGTCGCGAGCTACCTTAAACATACCTACCGCTGTGGTATCTTTCACATCTTTGTAACAACCTGGTTGGTTCAGCTCATGAGTTGACAAACCAGTACCTGCTGCAGGAGAAAATGGCTGGATGGTATATCCTTTGTAAAGCAAATCTTTTTCGAACATTTGCTTCAACAACCACCAAAGTGTTTCGATATAACGGTTATCGTAAGTAATATACGGATCTTCCATGTTCACCCAGTAACCCATTTTCGAAGTTAAATCTTCCCACTCGCGGGTGTATTTCATTACATTGGTTCTACAAGCTTCGTTGTATTCATCAACAGAAATTTTGGTACCAATATCTTCTTTTGTAATTCCCAGTTCTTTTTCAACACCAAGTTCAACAGGTAGGCCGTGTGTGTCCCAACCTGCTTTACGATTCACCTGAAAGCCCTTAAGAGTTTTGTATCTACATACAATATCTTTAAGTGCACGAGCCATTACGTGGTGAATACCTGGCATTCCGTTCGCCGAAGGAGGCCCTTCGTAGAAAACAAACGATGGATGACCTTCACGGGTCTCCAAACTCTTCTCAAAAGTCTTGTTCTCTTCCCAATCTTTTAAGATATCCTTATTAATCTGCGACAGATTAAAATTCTTGTATTCTGGAAATTTCGTGCTCATTTATATTAATTTAATCTTGTATTTTTTAACACCGATTTCATTTGTAATCACCAATATCAGCGCAAGCTTATTGCTGATTGACAAATTCATATCGCCATTACACCTTGGTTATTAATTAGAATATATGGTATAAAAAGTTTACAAATATAGAAAAAATACAAAAGCGAATGATCATATTTCCAGTATATTCAAAGAGCTAACGTTTTTTTAATCAGCATATCCATGAATAAAAAACGACAAAGTGATCATCTTGCTTATAATTCGGAATTATTAAATATATTTAGCTTTAAATTTTAAATCAAAATACCATGACAACTATAAAATCCAAATATTTGGGTGATTTGAGAACCGAATGCGTTCACTTACAATCAGGAAATAAAATTTTTACCGATGCGCCAACCGATAATCAAGGAAAGGGAGAAGCTTTTTCGCCAACCGATTTATTGGCAACTTCATTAGGTTCTTGCATTATGACCATTATGGGGATTGTTGCTCGCGATAATAATATCGATATCGCAGGAACTGAATTGGACATTACAAAAATCATGGCCAGTGATCCTCGCAGGGTATCAGAAGTAATTGTTGAATTCAATTTTCCGGATAAGGATTATACCAACGAAGAGAAAAAGATTATTGAATCGGTTGCCGGAACAAGTCCTGTGCCTTTGAGTGTGCATTACAATTTGAAGCAGACGATTAAAATGAATTGGAAATAGCGTGATTTTGTGAATTCGTTACTTCGTGATTTTGGAAAAAATATTCAAGTTAACGAATTCGATTCATCCTAAATTACAAATTCACAAACACACAAATTCGCAAAACACAATGATTTTTGTAACAGGCGGCACAGGATTAGTTGGCTCTCATTTACTATTCGATTTGGTATCGAAAGGAAAAAAAGTTCGTGCTTTAAAAAGATTGAGCAGTAATATTGATTTGGTTCGAAAAACCTTTTCATTTTACTCACAAGATGCCGATCAACTTTTTGAATCGATTGAATGGTTCGATGGAGATATGTTGGATCCAGATTCTTTGGAAGGTGCTCTGAAAGATGTTGAAGATGTGTATCATTGTGCTGCTTTGGTTTCTTTTAAAAAAGAAGACAAAAAAAACCTTCTTGATATTAATGTAGAAGGAACTCGCAATCTGGTAAATGCTTGTATCGACAACAATATCCGTAAGTTTTGTATGGTAAGTTCTATTGCTGCCTTGGGAACCCCCGAAGATGGTGAAGACACTGTAAACGAAACTACTCCCTGGAGTCCGGAGGATAAACGTTCGGGTTATTCTTTAAGCAAATTTCAATCGGAATTGGAAGTTTGGCGCGGAATTGAGGAAGGATTGAATGCGGTAATTGTAAATCCATCTATCATTTTGGGACCAGGACAATGGGACAAAGGCAGCTCATTATTATTTAGTACGGTTGCCAATGGTTTACAATATTTCACCAAGGGAATTACTGGCTATGTTGACGTTAGAGATGTGAGCAAAGCAATGCTTCAGTTGATGGAAAGCGATATTGTGAACGAACGCTTTATTTTAAACGGCGACGACTGCACTTATGAATTTATATTTAAGACCATCGCAAAACATCTTGGCATTGAAGGGCCTACAAAATATGCTTCGCCAAAAATGACTGAAATTGGATGGCGTTTGGCTTCTCTGCAAAAGATATTTTTGTTTAAACAACCAAGTTTTACAAAAGAAACTGCAAGGGCTTCGCACAACATCAGGAAGTATTCGAATCTAAAAATTAAAGATGCGCTCAAGTTTGAATTTATTGATATTGAAAAAAGTATAAAGGATACGGTGCAACA
>JAOARS010000365.1 GCA_025210415.1 Marinifilum sp.
AGCTTAAACTATCCGATAAGGTATGCCAGGCATCAGCAATAATTGCAATAGATCCGGTAACCAATCCTGCCCAATATTTTAAAATAAAAAGTACAATATTTCCTACAATGGATAACCAACCTTCTGTCTCGGCCCAATTCGATTTGTTTAACTCAAATTTCTTCATATGATCTGATAATCAAAGCATCTAAAATAATGATTTTATACCATTTATTTTTCAATCTAATTACGGATGCCGTCCGGATTAAATTAATAATGCCAATCAAGGGTTAAAATAACCGTATTGATTAGACAATAATGTATTTTATCACCATTTCAAGTTGAGTTTTTCCCCAGGAGAGAAAATCCCAACAGGAAAAAGGGTGAAATAATAAAAATATAATCAAAAATACACCCTTCTGGCTGTCGCCATCTTCTCCCGATTCTCGGGACAGGCTCTAAAAGGGAAAAATTCCTAAATAGACCTTTCTATTACTTTTTATGCTATATTTTCAACCCTTGATTCTCATTAATAGCAAAACTCAACCTATTCCGATTTTTTTCAGGGGAGCAATCAATCTCCCAATGACTTTCGATATTAAATACAAATCGGTATTAAGCTAAATTTCCGTCTACTTTCATCAATTGTGAATCTGCCAATTTGGTCTGCTTGTGCTTGTCGATATAAAAATCGATTCTGCCCAACGCAATTCCAGCCCAACCAACCTGATTAATCAGCACCTCTTCGCCATCAAGGTTTTTCACTCTTTCAGGTTTTTCTAACAAAGTATGCGAATGCCCACCTAAAATTACATCAACTCCTCGGGTTTGCTTGGCAAATTCAACATCGCAATCTTCTCCAATATTGCTGGTATGTCCCATGTGCGACAAACAAACTACCAAATCGCAGCTGTTCTCTTCCTTTAAGATTCGAACCATATCATTAGCCACATCAACTGGGTTGATATAAGTAATGGTTTCGCGATTGTGTGACTCTACATAAGCTGTAAGATCAACACCAAGACCAAATACACCGATTTTAAAATCAGCTTTTTTAAAAATTTGATACGGAGGAATTTTGCCTTCCAGGTCGGTACCACTAAAATCGTAATTGGCATTCAACAAAGGAAAATTAAGATGTTTTAATTGCGAGGTGATTCCCTTAATTCCATTATCGAACTCATGATTTCCAATGTTTCCGGCATCGTAACCTATTTTCGACATCAATTTAAATTCAGCTTCACCTTTAAAAAAGTTAAAATATGGTGTTCCCTGGTAAACGTCGCCACAATCGAAAAGCAAAACATGCTTCTCTTCCCTTCTCACTTTTTTTACCAATGCATTTAAGCGGGCAAAACCTCCCAATCCTCCATATTTAGGATCTTTTTCAGGAAATGGTTCAATACGCGAGTGCAAATCATTTGTATGCAACAAGGTAATTTTACACTTGCTACCCGAAGCTGCAAAAAGCGATTTTGTAAATAACCCACTACTTAAGAAAGCTCCGGTTAATCCAAGTTTCTTCACAAATTCTCGCCTATTCCACATTGTAAATCCTCCCATCTAGTTTAGCAGATATTTTTTCTCCTTTTTTATGCCTCTCGCTCATGTATTTAATAATTTCCGATCGCAACAGTTTGTGCATGTGTCGAAAAGTTTCCCGTTGTTCGAAAGCAGTAAATCCTCCACCTCCATTCACAAGGTAATCTACACTCATTACATGATATATTTTTGAATGATCTACAGGTTTACCATCAACCAAAACATCAATGGCTTTTCTGTTTTTAATTCCCATTTTAACACCACTAACACCTTCTCCTCCAAAATAAGCAACCCGATGAAGCAAATTCATCAGATCTTTTCCTTTCATTCCCACAATTACCAATTTGTTCTTAAACGGCAACATTTCATATACTCTTCCTGTACTAATTTCTCCTTTCGACAAGGAAGTTCTTATTCCTCCCATATTCATTAAAACCACATCAATCGAATGTTCCAAATTATTCTCGGCACAATATTTCTTGCCAATCCCGAACATTGCATCGGCTATAAAATTAGACAATAAACCTTCTGGTTTACCTGTCATTAAATCCATTTCTGCAATGGAAATTATGGCATTCATTTCGCCATCTAACTGATGCTTGTAAGAATTTATCAAATTAATTATGCTTGTATCTTTAGCGGATATTTTATCCAGATCGGCATTAATGGAGTAATGAGATTCTACCTTGTTGGTACTTTGTTTTGAAGTGCTTGCACATGAACTAAATGCTGCAGCAATTAGAACAATAAAGAGTGATTTAATTAATTTTCGTTCCATGTTTAGAGTAACATACTTTTTTTGCCTTTTACAGGCTGGTAAAATTATAAATATATTCGATTAGCCTCATTAAATAATCAATAACATTTATTTAAATATCAATCGATATACCTGCGTAAAATTTAAATCAGAAATGGTATAATTGTAAAAATCATGTTTACGGCTGTTGACTATAAGTATGCACACTAAATTGTGCCGATGGCAAATAGTTAACACCAAACCAACATACCAATAGAACTACAAATGCCAATGCCAAAATCCACAATGCAGAAATGTATTTAGAAGGTTTCTGATATCGACGATGGATGTATACCAAATATCCCATCCAGGTAATAAATGCCCAAGTTTCTTTCGGATCCCAAGTCCAATAATGTCCCCATGCCTCTTTAGCCCATAAAGCACCAAAAAGAAGGCCAAAAGTTAGGAATGCAAATCCCAGATAAACCAAGTTATCTGCTACTTGCATGTATTTTACTTCAAACTTCTCTCTTTTAATTTGATACAAACCATAGATTGCAACCAATGTAGATGCAGCTAAAAATGCATACGAAATAATATAAACCACCACATGAGGTACAAACCACGGACTTTGCAGAGCAGGCATTAATGTCTTCGAAAAATTCTCGGGATGCATAAAATTGATGAACAAAAACAAAAGCGACATAAACAAACAGTAATATAGCATCCAAAGGTATCGCCAACGGAAATAGGTGATCAGGCCAATAATTGAAATGAAAAATGAATACCACAATCTTGTTTCGCCAAGAGTTCGTAAAGGCGGCCGCTCCAAACTTGTCCACAAAAAAACAATATACACGGCCATGCTAATAATACCAGTAAGCACTAAAGCATTTCTAAGAATCTCTTTTTTGGGAATAAAAGCTGATATTATCCAACTTGCAGAACTAACACCTGCTGCCATTAAAAAATAGTTCCAAATCATTTCTTTTCAGTTATCAGTAAACAGATATCTGTTCATCTACTGTCCACTACTTAAATACTTAATTTTAAATCTAAGCATTTTCCAATGTTACTTTATTTCCTCTCCAAAACATGTATATAGCACCAATCATCATCATGAATATTCCGATGTACACATATATTTGCCAAGGATCTTTCACCACTTCAACCACACTTAATGTTGAGTATTTTCCCATTTTCTCATCGTAGCTCAACTGGTAGATTTTCCAACCATTTACCGTATGTGGTTTATTTACTTGCAAAACCTGATCTTTTTTCTCGCCATTAGGAGTGAAAATGGTGACTTTCGAAGAAAACTTTTTAGGTTCGGGAACTGTCATCAGCAAAGAATATTTTTCATTCAATTTTAACGATTCATGAGGTCGATTAAAACTTCCACATGAAATCCATCCGCTAATGCTGTCTTTTTGATTTAGAGCTACACTCACCTTAGCTGCCGGTGCGGCTCCAAAATCGTGCAACGGATGGTACTTATCACCTGCTCTACCCGACGACATTAGGAATTCATCCACTTTTACAGACCAATCATGCAATTCACATGTCAAATTATCTTCAATCATGATCATTGAAGGTTTTGTTGCTTCATACAATTCTCCACTTTCATTTTCAACAACTGCCATTTTAGGATTAAACTCTTCAATAACAAAATCATTCAATTTGATGGCAAGAGGCAGTTCATAATAATTCCCTTTATCATCATAGGCTTTCCATTCTGTTTTATTTTCATGCAAATCCATACGCAAACGCATTAAATCACCCGAGCCTAAACCAGCAGAAAATATTGTAATCCACAATCCCAAATGGCTACAAACAAATCCCCAGTTTTTTAATTTAAATGGAATTGCTTTTTTAATGATTACCAATGCCAAAACAATTAACAGGTAGAAACTAATGAGTAGAAATGGCCAGGAGGTAGTAAGCTGATTCAAACTTAGCCTTGTAATAAAATTATCTTCTGCCATTGGAACTTGTGGAGTAACACCCATTACAATTACCAAAAGCGTTAATGCTGAAATTGCACCTATTGATGCGGGAATTCCGGAAAGAAACAAATATAATTTTGATTTTCGAATCAATCGGTACATAACCAATAGAAGAACCAAAAAGGCAACTCCCAGAATCAAATTCATTGGATAACGTATAGATACACCTGAAGAAGTTTGAATGGACAATTCGAGAAGAAATCCAATCAGTAGCAATCCAAATGCAATCAAAAAACTTTCAGCATATCCCCAAGGATTTTGCCAAAGTGGTTTAGTGGTCTTACTCATAATTCGAATTTTAATCGAGATTCGTTAAGATCGTAACAATTTCTCAAATTTAAAAAATATGCCGCCCAAACCGGACGGCATATGAACCTATTAACCTAAACTTGATTAAAAATATCTACTACAGAAAGCTTCTTTAATCGAATCCGGGTTATAATCTGAACTGTAAATAATTACATTTTTACCTGGTAAGTTGCTTCACGTTCTTTCGCTTTTTTATCCCATTTAGGAACAAGATTCTTCTTAAACGTTTCTTTTTCTTTAATTAATTTATCCATTGGTAAACCGATAAATTTTTGAGCCTTAGCCTTAGTTGCAATATCCGGATAAGGAACTTCTCCTGTGAATCCATATTTGTTGAAAATTCTAACCAAAGCAATACGAGCTTCTTGTGCACGCTCTACACCAGTAGTAATAATACGACTGGTTTCGGTTGGAGCGTGGAAAGAGCCCCCGTGAGAAGCAGCTGCATAATCCCAACGCCATTGTGCGTGACGGATCATCTTCAATACTGGTTTCATTTCTTTTTCGGTAGCACCTAAATCCCAAGCTTTTTTAGCTTCTACGTGAGCACGCACCAACAATTCTTCAAGCTTGTCGCGATTTTCGATAATCTGATCCTGACGAGTGTATACATTTTCAATCAACTTATCGGTTTCCTCACGATGACATACCTGACATGAGTTAGCAACATTGTTCAAAGGAGATTGGATATGGTGATCAGTGAATTTCTGTCCACCTTCCGATTTGTACGGCATGTGACAATCCGCGCAAGAAACACCACGATCGGCATGAATCCCTTTCAAGTAAACTTCGTATCCCGGATGCTGAGCTTTCAACATAGGAGCTTTACTTAAAGCATGTGTCCAATCTTTAAATTCCATTTCATCATAGTATTCTTCCATTTCTTCAACACCCATACCTTTATCCCAAGGTAAGTGAACAAATGCAGCTCCTTCTACACGTTTCTTGTTAAAGTAATACTCAACATGACACTGAGCACATACCAATGAACGCATTTCCTGATGAGTAGCATCATTAATATCTTTCCCCATACGTTCGAATGCTTCGATTAAATATGGACGGGAAATTCTTAAATTCATGGTTTCTGCATCATGACAATCAGCACAACCAATTGGATTAACTACTTCATGCCCTTTTGCAGACCATTTGCCTTTATAATACTCAGCAACACCTATTTCATTCATCAAACGAGGCACATCCGGCGATTTACATGTCCAACATGTCGATGGCATAGGTCCATCCTTATCGCTTGTTGGTCCACCTGTACGCAACGAGTTACGTAAATCTTCCACTGCGTAGTAGTGTCCTCGTCCTTGGTTATAATCTTTTGCAAAACCATAACCAGCCCAAAGCACAACCAAACGCGGGTCAACTTCTAACATGTCAATCATAGCACCACCATTAAATTTACTACGGAAAGCAGTATCAGCAGTATTATAATACGATTCGAATTCTCTTGGGAAATTCTTTCCCCACACTTCATTTCTTGGTTCCCACTGACCGTGTTCAACTTGTGGAGTATAAGCATAAACAGATTCAGCTCTTCTCTCCATGATAGATGAAGCTAACAATCCAAGTAGGAATACAACAACCAAAGTTATCAGGAAAATCAGCCATCCCAACATTGGTTTTTTGCCTACAGATTCTTGTATTGGTTTCATAGTATATTTAGTTTAAGTTTTATTCGTTTTCTAATTCTGTTTCTTTCAAGTATTCTTGCAACCAATCAGGTACCGGAGTTTCGGGAAGCGGAACTCTTGCGTTCGGAACGCTCGATAAACTATTCACTCTTCCGTGAGGTACCTCGCGGTGACATTCCCAACACACACGGTCTTGGGTATTATGGGCATGGTTTGGCACTTGTACTGCCAGTTTCGGATCAGTCAGCTGTTGACTGTGACAACGGATGCAGTTGTTGTGAACTACTTCCTTCCCCTCATCAAGTATAAAAATTACTTCCGGTTCCATTCTCAACGCGAACATACTTGCATGACGCAAACCGTCCTTGGCCTTAAAAAAGTATTTGTTAAAGACATTGTTGTGTGGAACGTGGCAATCGTTACACGTGGCAACTTCGCGGTGCGAACTATGGTTCCATGTAGCATACTGCGGAGCCATAACATGACAGTTAACGCAAGTCTCGGGAGCATCGGACAAATAAGATGCTGCTTTAGAAAGATAAAGCACATAGCACCCTAAGCCAAAGAATATCCCAAGCAATACATAAACCGGAAGTTTCCATTTTGGAGGTGGTGTTAAAAATTTAAATAATCTTACCATTAGCAAAAGTTTAGATGTATGGAGTTTGCCTTATTTTTTCAAGAAATTTGGTTTGAATACAAGCATTACCCATCCCCAGTTCTGAGTTTCATCCTTGTCACCACCTTTTAATGCTTCCATTGAATCGGTAGCAAACATGTGTGAGTAACCTGCTTTAATCAAAACGTTTTTAGAATACTTGTATCCTACTGATAAATCAACCTCGGTTCCTAAATATTTATCTTGCTTTTCTCCCATTGCATTATAAACATTAGCATGAGAAGAAAATAAATGTATTGCAGATGCAAATGACCATTGCCCTTTAGAGTGATTTAATCCTCCATAAATATCTTGCAATCCTACATTATTCTTGATATGATCTGCAACCACATTTCCAACATAAAAATAATCCATATGCCCGTTAAACTTATGATTCGTTCCAAATAATGGGGTAAATGATTCATTGTCACCAGTTGCATTTGAATCAGTTCCTGACAACATTTCGATACCTACATTACCTTTCCAGTTTTCAGCAACAGGAAATTTCATTCCCAAATTAAACATGTAAGCACCTAAATCTCTGTTTCCAGGATCTTTTCCTGTTTGAGCGTATAGTGAACCTGTAAATGAAAGTTTACCCGGACGATAATTCATGTGTGTACCAAAAGTTTGGCTGTATCTTTTATCGCGATCAACAGCTTGGGTTGGATCAGCATCTCTTTCTTGACCAACATTCATGAATAACAAACTGAAATCAAATTGTTCCAATTTTCTGTTGTACCATGCAAACTGCATACTCTTATAATTCGTGGTATACAATTGTCTTACTGATGTTTCGGCATCATTGTTAACGGCAAAACCAACATGAAATTTTCCTCCTCCATCGGTTTTAAATTTGAACAATGCCAAGTCGTGGCTTCTAGCTTGCTGTGCCCAACCTACATTACCTAAGATTCTTGAATCATCGTAAACCAATTCCTGACGTCCAACTTTTAATGAGAGGTTTTCATTGAAAATTAACTCTCCCCAAGCTTCGTGAAGCATCAACTGATTCTTATCAGAAAGATTTAATTGAGCAACATCACCCCAAACACGAACATCCTGAACGGAAAGTCCTACACGAAACTTGGTATCGGTATATCCTAAATTTAAACGTGTACGTTGCGATGTAAAAAATGCCGCATCATCAGAAGAATTAAATAGTGATTTAAAACCATGACGGTACTCTGTACGTGGTCTGATTTCTCCGTCAAAAGTTAGCTGAGCCATTACTACAGATGGCACTAGTCCTAGAAAAAGGACCAGAAATAGGCGAAATAGTTTTTTCATAGTTTGGTTAGATTTTAAATTAAAAATCTGTTTTTCAATTCAATAATTAAGTGATAATGATACAACACTAATTGAATTATTTCAAGATTAAGAGATTATTTAAATTTATTATATTTAAATTTTAATACCTTTTTATCCTTTTCTACTCTTGGTTTTCAATCAATTCATATCGATGAAATGGAATATGTTTAAACTGTAATTCATTTTTAATCTTAATAAGAATACCGTTACAATTCTTCATTTTTATTTTTGCAGCTAAGTTTAAATCACAATTCAAAATCACAAATCATTGCCTTCCGCTTCAATTTTATCTAACAAGCAATAAGTTACATTAATCTTTTGACATAACAATGTAGATTCATTCTGAAATAGAAGCGCACAACTGATTTTGAATTTATAAAGAAAAGCGTATCTTGAACTCCAATTTATACTGTCCAAACCTCTGATAGTATTTAATGTGTTTTTTAAAATATAATGACTCAGATGAAGAAACTTTTGAATTTTCTATTCTCTATGCAAATGATGGGAGTCCTCATTATTTTGTTTGCATTTTCGATTGGAACGGCAACATTCATAGAAAATGATTTTGGTACTCCTGCAGCTCGTGCATTGGTTTACGATGCCCGCTGGTTCGAAATCATGCTTTTGTTGCTTGCAATTAATTTAGCGGCCAATATTTTCAGATACAAATTATACAAAAAAGAAAAGTGGTCTATTTTCCTGTTCCACGCCTCCTTTATTATAATAATTATAGGGTCAGCATTTACACGCTACGTTGGGTATGAGGGAAACATGCACATTCGCGAAGGGCAAACTACCAACCAAATTACAACAATGGATTCGTACATTGATGTGAAATTGGAGAAGAATGGTAAAACAACAACGGTAAGTGAAAAAATTACTCTTTCAACTGTTAAAGCTGATGAATTTAAAGAAAGTGTTTCTTTTGAGGAAAGCGAAATTGATATCAGATTAAAAAATTTTATCCCCAATGCACAAACTACATTGGTTCAGGATATGAACGGTGCTCCTGTAATGGAAATGGTAGCCGTTGGCAGTAATGGCATGAGTGGAATGCAGAATTTCACATTAGAATACAACTCCCATAAAATGGTTGAAAACAACTTGTTGACATTTGGCAGTAATCCTCATCCCAATGCAATTGTATTCGATTTTACAGACAGTTTACGTATGATGAGTCCCATGCCAATGCAAGAATTGAGCATGATGGGTGGAGATGCCATTCCAATGGAAGCAAAGCAATGGCATGTTGTTTCGCCACGTAAATTATACGATGTTGGGGGAACCAAACTTGTAATTAAAAACTTCTATCCTGCTGCAAAATTTAAGTATGTACAAGGAGAAGATAAAAATGCTCCTACCCTATTGATATTCGATATTAAAAATGAAAATCAGCAAAAAGAGCTAATTGTTAAAGGACAAAAAGATTATTTGGGTAAACCTGAAACAATACCTATTGGTGATGTAAATGTTTCGATTGCTTACGGTTCGAAAATTGTTGAATTGCCTTTTTCTTTAAAGCTTAATGATTTCCAGTTGGAAAGATATCCCGGCTCGAACAGTCCTTCGTCTTTTGCCAGCGAAGTTACTCTTATTGATGAAACTAAAGGCATCGAAAAAGATTATAGAATTTATATGAACAACATACTAAATCATGAAGGTTACCGATTTTTCCAAGCTTCGTACGATACTGATGAACTGGGAACTGTTCTTTCGGTAAATCATGACCGACTGGGAATGACAATTACCTACTTTGGTTACTTTCTTTTAATGTTAGGAATGGCTTGGTCGTTGATTAACCCATACAGTCGATTTAAGATTTTAGGCCGTCAGTCGCGCAAAGTAAAAGCCATTGCAATATTAGCATTTGTTCTTGCAGGAACCAGTTTAACAACAAGTGCTCAAGAACTAAAAATTGTACCATTGGAACAGGCAAAGAAGTTTGGCGAAGTTATAATTCAGGACAATGGAGGACGATTTGAACCTGTAAATACACTTGCCAGCGAGGTTGTTCGCAAAGTAACAAAGAAAGGGAAGTTTAAAGGTTATCCTGCCGAACAGGTTTTCCTAAGCATGCTTGTTAATCCACAAGAATGGCAAGCTGTTAATATGATTAAGGTTGGAAATTCTGAACTGGCAAAAGAACTTGATATTAATGGAAAGTATGGCTCGTTTAAGGATTTTGTAAACGAAATGGGTCAATACAAGCTAAGTAAAAAGGTTCAGGATGCTTATTCGAAAAAACCTGTTCATCGTACAAAATATGACAAGGAAATTATGGCTGTTGATGAACGTATCAACATTACATATATGGTTTTTACAGGAGAGTTTCTGAAAATTTTTCCGAATCCTAATGATAAAATGGGCGCATGGTACAATCCAACATCGCAAGTAACTGCCTCCAGAGATGATTCATTGTTTATTAAAAAATCGGTAGTAATGTTGAGCCAGGCATTAAATTCGGGCGATACCAAAACAGCCGACACCTATATTGATGGAATAAAAAAATATCAGAAGAAATTTGGAAGCGATGTAATGCCATCGGAAGCAAAACAGAAGGTTGAGATCATGTATAACAACATCAATATTTTTAAACGCTTGTTTCCTTACTACCTGCTGATTGGTTTTTTCCTGATTATTTTTCTGGTAACACATATTTTACGTCCTAACTTTCCAATAAAATGGGTAGTTGGAATAGCC
>JAOARS010000366.1 GCA_025210415.1 Marinifilum sp.
ATGCAGGCTTTCATTCTTTAAAGCAATTCAAAAATCAGATACCGGACAATATCAGGTTGATCAGAATACCTCCTTATTCCCCTGAGCTAAATCCAAGTGAGAAAATGTGGGCTTACATTAAGAAATACTATAAAAATCTTTTTTTCGAAACGATTCAAGATGTAAAACAATGGCTCGCTGATTTTGTAAACAATAAAATTGATGAACAAATCGTGAAATCAATAACTCATAACGAAAAGTTTCTAAATGTTTTTAACGCTCAATTCATGGTTTAAATGGTATTACAGGATACTTCAAATTAAGCATTTCGCTATCCATTATTTTAAACTCTCTGGGCATTTGAACCTTTAAAGCTTTGTTAAGCAATGTAACGGAGTGCAATTCAACCTTATTTGAAGTTGCAGTTTTATTTGACTGAACTTCCTTTTTAACTTCTGGTTTTTCTTTACTTGCTGCATCCTTTTTATTTCCAGTATTGCAACAAACCGTAATTAAAGCTATGGTTATTATCAAATAGATTTTCATATATTACATTTCATTTAAAAGGTCAAGTAGGAACAAGGAATTTCACCTCATTCCTCTCACAGAACCGTACGTGATAGTCTCCCATCATACGGCTCTTCTTGTGCAAACTATACCAATGCATAACCAACTTGCCAATGGTAAAATAGATAAGGATAGTGTTTTCGTATCTTTCTCAGATAATCGAACGCTTTCCTTCTGCTTCTTCTAAACCGTTTATATTTGTTTAGAATCCATTTTGCCAACCGATTATGTAACCTATGAAAAACATTCTTTAAGCTTCCTTTACTGAACTTCTCGAAATACTGTATCCATCCTCTAATTTTGGGATTAAGCAAATTGGCTATGTCCTCGATGGTAATTTCCGTTCGACAATGAAATTTTAAGTCTCGAATTTCTTTTACCATTGATGAATAATTTGATTTGCTTACTGTACACTCTCTGCCAAGAAAAACACCACCTTTGCTGCTTTTCCGAAGACAAGGTTTAAAGCTGAAACCCAGAAAATCAAACTGTACAAGTTTTCCTGTTTCTTTTCTTCGATAATCTTTACAGTAGACGATCTTTGTCTTCTCTGAATTGGCTGATAAATTACACTTCTGCAACCTGCTTTGTACTTTTGACAAAACAAATTTTGCCTGACTTTCTGTTCTGCAATGAATGATAATATCGTCTGCATAACGTACTAAAGGAATATCAGGAAAGTGTAACTCCATCCACTTATCAAGTGTGTAGTGAAGATACAGATTTGCCAATAAAGGACTAATTACTCCTCCTTGGGGTGTACCTTTGCCTAAAGGTTCCTGTATCTCTCCTGTTGTTTTCAGTTTCGACACTTCCAGCCACCTTTTGATATAGACTTTTATCCAATTTTCTTCAATATGTTTGTCTAAAGCCAACATTAGCTTTGAATGAGCCATATTATCGAAGAATTTTGAGATATCTAAATCTATTATCCAGGCAAACTTACGAGTGTTATCACGCACGTTTTCAAGTGCCTGATGGGCACTTATCAAAGGTCTATAACCATATGATTGATCGCTAAATTCCTTTTCCAGGCGTGGCTCTATAATGTCTTTTATTACTTGCTGACATATACGATCCCCAACAGTCGGAATACCTAAACTTCGTGTTTTTCCTCTTCCTTTCGGTATGATTACTTCTTTTACCATGGGTGGAAAATAGCTACCTGAAGCCAGTCGATTCCAAAGTTTATACAGGTTATTGTTCAAATCCGATTCAAAATCCTGAATACTAACTCGGTCAACACCTGCACTTCCTTTATTCTTCCGAACTTTCTTAAAAGCCTGCCACAACATGCTTTTGCTTATTGGTAATGGTTTTGTTTTCTCTTTAAAAATCCTACTCATTTGAGTTGTTGATAAAAATTAAACATGCACAAGTTGATTCCTTTGCTCCATTTCCATTACAGAAACTTCATCACTACTACGAATCAATCCGCCATCTGATATTGCATTGATAATAGCCTTGCCATCTCCTGACTTGAACTTTCTCTTTAACATCAATATCAGACTTCCCATGTTCCAAAAGTAAGCCTAAATAAAAGTCATGCCTCCTCAATGACGACTGCCATATAGCCAGTAAACAGGTTACCGCTATACTTATCCCAAAAGCCGCGAGATTCCCCTGGTTTTGACAGTTGGTTTAGATTTCTCGACGCTTCTTCGAAAGGTTCGCTTTCGCTCATCTCTTTTATTCACACCTGACTTCTTACAAAGCCTTTTCCTTTATCGCTTCACACTAAAACATCACTGTTTTAGCATCATAAAGGTGGTTTGATATCTGCTCCTGTAAGCCGATATCGGTAGACCTACTACCATCTTACTTTTAGTTGCGCAAAGCGATTTTATTATTGTGTGCATTCGCTTTGCTCATGGCACACCTCGCGCCATCTGGGGTCTGCAATTGGACGCTATGAGCGTGACGAGATGAAGCCATCCATTGAGGTTGCGGCCAAGATGTCCGATTTGTTGGATGTCTCTTTGGATTATCTGGTTGGCAAAACAGATGTACAGCTGGACAAGGTAATACTTAAACGCATTCTCGAACTAACCAAGTTCTCCGATGAAGACAAAGACCACATCTTTGCGGTACTCGATGCATTCATCGCCAAAAGAAAAATTCAAAGTATTCTATAAAAGTAAAGCCCGACATTCGCCGGGCTTTTTGTTATTTTTGGAATAATCTATTCTTTAACCTTTTCCATGGATTTTTAATTGTTTTATCATCAGGATATAACCAAGGACGGTTTCCCACTTCCCCATAAGTTTTAGCCCACTTTTCTTTATTGCTATACCTCCAAATTAAAATAAGAAATAATAAAAAAAATGATGATATGATAAGACCTATTTTCGCTTGTCTTTCTTTTAAAGGAATTCCTTCAATATAACTTACCTGAGGAAACAATACACTTCGTTTTACTATAATTGTATCAACGTTACAAGATGCATAGTAACTTTGAACCATCTTGTAGTTATCCTTATAGTCTGTATTATCTATACTATAAGTATAATCTATAACTACATGACTAGAATCTTTATTTATTTCAAGTATATTTAAATCTACCGTTTCTACAGGGAAAACATTTACTATACCATTCATAGAAACAAGTTTAAATAGATCTATTGCAAAAAAAACAAGCCAAAACAATATTCCAACAATTAAAAAAAACTTTGCAATTAATTTCACTGATAATCCTCCTCTTTTTTTATTTGTTCTTCTATTTTAATTGCTGATTCTACAGCCATACCAGTACCTGCGGCGACTTGGTTTGATGTTTTTACTGTTGCAGCTCCAGCTTTTCCCATACCTCCAGTTATCTTATTTACTGCACCTCCAACAGTTGCTTCATCAGCTCCCATATTAGTCAAAGTTTTAGCTGTCTGCGTTATATTCTTCGACATTGTACCCTGTACAGCCTTAGTTGAATTACTAGCAGCTTTAAGAAGTTTGCCAGTTGCTCCTCCAGCAGCTCCACCTATTGCACCTGTAATCGCACCATCAATCATCTTGTCTCCCATATTTTCAGTACTAACACTATTAACTGCATCACTAAAGCTACTTCCTTCTGTCACACTTGTAACAATCTGACC
>JAOARS010000367.1 GCA_025210415.1 Marinifilum sp.
TGAAAATCCGAATTCTTAATTTCATCTTCAGAAACCATTTCATGTTCCCACGTGGTATAAAATGGCACATGAACTGCCTTACCCCCCAATTGTAAAACCGGTAAAATATCCGACTTTAGAGAATTTCCAACCATTAAAAATTCTTCAGCATTAATATCGAGATGTCTGATCAATTTTTCGTAGTCGCTTTTTTTCTTGTCGCTCATAACCTCGATATGATGAAAATACTTTAACAAACCTGATTTTTTCAACTTGCGTTCCTGATCTAATAAATCTCCTTTTGTTGCCACAATCAAACGATAATTGCCAAATAAGCTTTTCAAAACTTCTTCTACTCCATTTATTAGTTCAACAGGTTTGTTGATTTGCTCTTTTCCCAGTTCAAGAATGGCTTTCACTTTATTCGGAGAAAGGTTTCCATTGGTAATTTTAATCCCTGTTTCGAGCATCGATAAAATAAATGCTTTGGTACCATATCCATACAGCGGAATATTACCAATTTCTACAGCAAACAGCTCTTTTGTAACTTCTTCCAAGCTCATACCATTGGTAAGTAACTCGCAAAATTTTATTTCTGTTTCGCGAAAATATGGTTCGTTAACCCATAACGTGTCATCTGCATCAAAACCAATAACCTTAATCTTATCCATACGAGAAATTATTTAACAATCTGATTTCGATTAAAAATATCCATCACAGAAAGTCAGATTTGTTCAAGATTTGCTTTAAAAATCAAGAAAAAATACGGGATATTTTCAAGGATTTTTAAAGTAAAGATTGGATGAAAAATAACTTTTTAAAAGAATTTGATTGCTTTTGGCATAAATTTCCTCAATTTCCCTTGAAATATCCCGATATTCCTTCGAAAACTTGAGGAAATTTCTACTCAAAATCAATTCAAACTGTGACCATATTTTTTATCGAAATCAGGTTAATATTCATGCGAAATTACAAACAATCCTACAAGATTCAATGTCTTTTATTTTACTTGATTTTACCTAAACAATTGCTTATTTTTAGCAGTACTCGTTTTTCTAATCAATTCTATTCTCCAATTATGAAAAGAAGAATGCAATACCAGGATCATCCTTCGCGATTCTTTCTTATTATCGCAAGAATTATAGGATTCTTAATTACAGGAGTTTTTATCTTGTTTATGGTTCCGGAGTTTATTGAAATACTGAATACCAAATCGGATTACACGGAATTTTGGATTTTTGTATTTTATGTACTCGCAATGATATATGGAACGGGTTTTTTACTGTCTTTTTGGAAAATTAAAATTGGTGCTCACATCATGATTATGAGTAGTGTTGCAATCACTCTTTATGGATTTCTTGATACAATGAGCTGGGCCGTATTCCTGATCCTAATTCCACTATCTTTTTCAGGAATTCTATTTTTGATATATGCCAAAAGGTTGGGTATATAATAAAATTTAAATTGCTTTTACCTTACGAACTTTCTCAACTCTCACCAAATTGTTGATATTCAATTTTTCACCATTCCATCTGTAAGCCAACATACCTCCACCATTGGCAATACATCCATCAACACAACACAGATTCTCACGAATTACTCCAGCCTTTTCGTTTAAACAATAATGTCCGAAAAATACCGGCAATTCATTTTTCGGGTACAATGGAATATCGTAGCAAAGTTCAGGTGGAATCGTATAACCCGGGAGCTTAAATTTATTTCCAAACGAAATGTCTTCAAAACTTTTTCCCTGCATAGGTTCCCACCATTTTATTCTGTAGGCCGTTCGTTTAAATCCATAACCATCTTTAAGAACCATATCATCAGGCATGTTAAATTCCCTGCCTTTTAACAACAACATTAATGCTTTAAACACTTTACCACGCTCAAAATATATTCTTCTTAAAAACTTCTTGCTTAACCTATTTTCAGGATTTTCCTTTTTCAACAATTCAACCGCTTCATCGTCCCAGGATGCATGCACAACCCTAAAACCATCCAATTCAAGAAAAACAGGAAGCGTACGCAACCATTTTAGGTACTTTTTACGTTGTTCCTTATTAAGCTTAAATTCTTCGTATGTATTTTTGATTTGAGTTTTATTCTTCAAATTATGCTCGCGCAAAAACTGGCCATCATCGTCTTTTGTATAAAAAGCCAGCACATTAAGTTCATGGTTTCCAAGAACTGCATATGCATTCCCTGCAGTCACCATTTTTTTTACAATCCTTAGAGTTTCAAATATTTTTGGCCCCCTATCAACAAAATCGCCAACAAATACAGCTTTTTTCTCCGGATGAGAATATCCAAACTCGCTATCTGTATAGCCTAATGATTTTAAAAGTTTTTTTAGTGTTTCCGCCTCTCCGTGAATGTCTCCTATAATATCGTACACGCTTTCCTCTGATTGGTTAATCTTTACCAAAAATATAAAAATATTTGAATCTGTGCGTTTGTAATTTTGTGAATGAGTAGATTGGTAGCACCTCTGCTTTGGCAAATTTTTCAATTTTGCCTGTCTGCTTCAAAAAATGATATCCCAATATACATTTATAAGATGTTTTGCCAAAGCAATGAAATATGGTAAATGATAATCGGCATTAAATTTCAAAAAAAATGCTTACCCAATAACCTGAGTTCGATTAAAAATATCTATCACAGAAAATCATATTTATTTAAGATTTGCTTTAAAAAATCTGAAAGAATATCGGGATATTTTGATGAGTTTTTAAAGTGATGGTTATTAAGATGATCATGATGTTTTGGAAACAGAAAGCTTTCTGCAGCTTTGAATGTATTCAACAAACTCAATCATAACGAATCATATAAAATCTTAAAAATCA